>NZ_JBFODS010000092.1:0-15341 GCF_040908445.1 Aeromonas sp. R10-2
GACGAGGGCACTCCGCTGACCTTCCAGGTGACCCTGAGCAACGGCAGCGACCGTGCGACCAGTTATGACTTCAACCTTGAGGGCATCACTGCAGCGGAGGGTGACTTCGACCGTGCGGGCGTGACCTTCAGCGACAAGGTCACCTACGACGCGAGCACCGGCAAGATCACCGTGCCGGCGGGCGTGACAGACTTCACGGTGACCATCCCGACGGTGAACGATCGTCTGGTCGAGACGAACGAGACCCTCTCGGTGACCATCGGTGGTCAGAGCGGGACCGGTACCATAGTGGACAATGATCGGGCGCCGATGGCGGCTGGCGGCCACAGCGTCGGTGCCGAAGATCAGCCCCAGGTGCTGACCTGGTCCCAGTTTGGTGCCAGCGATGATCAGGCTGCGAGCGATCTCAGCGTGAAGATCGGCACCCTGCCTCTCAGTGGCAAGCTCGAGTATCTCAATGCCGCGGGTCAGTGGGTGACCGTCTCGAGCGGTGCCCTTATCTCTTATGCCGAGGTGAACGCAGGTCATCTGCGCTTCGTGCCAGGTCTGAACGAATCGAGCACCCATGCCGCCAACGGCAACGGCGCCGTGGTCGGCAACATGAAGGGCGACTATGCCAGCATCGGCTATCAGATAAGCGACGGTGCCAACCTAAGCAACGGCAGCAAGCTGGTGATCGATGTGGCGGCGGTGGCCGACAAGCCCACGGTCAACGTCACCCTGATGGGGAATGGCATGCCGTCTTACAGCCAGAGCTTCCCGAGCGCGGGGATCTCCACGGGCCAGTTCCAGTCCGGCAACTTCGACAAGGGGGCCCTCGGGATCACCAAGACCCTGACCGATAGCACTTCTAGTAAGGACTCCGTGGTGGGCGGTGATGGCAACGACTACATCGTGAGCCAGAAGGGGGGCGGCGACCACTTCGTCGGTGGCAACGGCAATGACGTGCTGGTCGGTGGCAACTCAGTGTCGGGCGATACCCTCGACGGCGGCGTTGGAAATGACATTCTGGTCGCTGGGTTGGGTGGCGATACTCTCTATGGCGGTGCTGGTGATAAAGATATCGCTGTACTGTCCGGCAACCGTGCCGACTACGCCATCACAAAGGGCAGCGGATACTCGATCAATGATCGCTGGTTCAACTTCTCGGTCACGGAGAAGGGGGTCGGTATCACCAAGGCGCTGCACGACGTGGAGTATGTCCAGTTCGCCGACGGTGTCTACCAGATCAATCAGGATACGGGCGTGCTGACCCTGGTGCAGCCGGTGGTGGTCGATTATCCGCTGGAGGTGAGTGCCTCCCTGAGCGATCGGGATGGTAGCGAGCAGTTCGACAGCCTGGTGCTGAGCGGCATGCCGCAAAACACCCTGCTCTACAACGGCAACCAGCGGCTGGGCACCGCTGGAGCCGACGGCAAGATCACTCTCACCGCCAGCAGCGGTCTGTGGAGTGCGAGCGCGCTGGATGTGAAGCTGAGCGGGCTGACCCTGCGAGTCCCCGGTAACAGTGCCGGCCAGGTCGATCTCAAGGTTGAGGCTATCGCCAAGGAGGTGGGGACCGATCAGACCAGCTCCGCCACCGACGATGACAGCATCCGCCTGAGCTACTTCAATGCCACCGAAGGTGAACCTGGCGATCAGAACCGGACCTATGGCAGTGAACACAATATCGTGGTGGGGGATCTGGACGGCAGCGTGGTGTTGCCCGGCCAGAACTACAACCTTGCCTTTATGGTCGACAGCTCCGGCAGTATCGGCAGCGATGCCATGAAGACGATAAAGACCCAGCTGGATAAGATTTTCTCCAGCCTCAAGACCAGTGCGGGTAGCGAGGGTGCCGGTACTGTCAACATCATGCTGGTTGACTTCGATACCCTGTCGAACGCCAGCATCAGTGTGAATCTAAAAGACAGCAATGCCCTGAGCCAGCTGCAGTCGGTAATCAACTCCATGAGCAGTGGGGGCGGTACCAACTACGAGGATGCGTTCAAGACGGTGGCCAACTGGTTCAGCAGCTCGACCGTTCAAAGCAACACCAATGCGAAGAACCTAACCTACTTCATCACCGATGGTAAGCCGACCTATTATCTCGGTAGTGAAGGTTCTAATCCGAGGGTGTTGAATTACTGGGGTAGCAGCTATGACGTCTATCTCAACGACGTTATCGGCAGTACATATGTTCCCGGACGCGTCTATAGCGCTGATGGATATACCATTATTGATAGCGCTGGCAATGTGTATGTTAATGGCCGATATAACAACCCGGTCGGCTATATGCGCCCGGATGGTAAGGGTAGGTACACCTACTCGACTCTGGACGGCGATGGTGACTATACCTCCAGCACGACTATCAGCAACTCGGTGGCAGGCTTTGCCTTGCTTACCGCCATGGGGATTTCGGTAGAGGCTATCGGTCTGGGTGCCAACATCTCCTACGAAGACCTCAAGTCCTATGACTCGGACGGCGTCATCATGACCGGTGTCAATGCCAGCGATCTGGCCAATGCCATTCTGGGAACCTCCATCAACAACAAGCCGGGCAGTGACCGGATCGATGGCGGTGCGGGCGACGACATCCTGTTTGGCGACGCGGTACGCTTCACCGGCATCAGCGGGGAAGGGTATGCGGCCATCAAGCAGTATGTGAGCGGCAAGCTGGGGGCCGGGTCGGTGACCGATGCCCAGGTGCATTCCTACATCACGGATCACGCCAGCGAGTTCGATCAGTCGTCGACCAATGACAAGGGTGACACCCTCCTCGGCGGTGATGGCAATGACATCCTGTTCGGTCAGGGGGGCGATGACTTCCTGTTCGGCGGAGCTGGCAACGACATCTTGTTCGGTGGCAGCGGCAACGACACCCTCTATGGGGAGAGCGGCAACGATACCCTGTACGGTGGCAGCGGCAACGATACCCTGTACGGTGGCAGCGGCAACGATACCCTGTACGGTGGCAGCGGCAACGACACCCTGTTTGGCGGTATCGGCGATGATATCCTCAAGGGGGATGATGGATCCGATACCTTCATCTGGCGGAAGGGGGATACCGAGGCTGGCAAGGTGACCAAGGACTACATCGACGATTTCAGCAAGTCGCAAGGGGACAAGCTGGATCTGAGCGACTTGCTCGACAGCGATGGCAGCAAGAGCTCCCTGAAGAGCCTGCTCTCGGTGTTCCAGGACAGCGAAGGGGTGCATCTGCAGGTCAAGGAGAGCAGTGCCGCGCCGGTGACCCAGGAGATAGTGCTGATGAACCACACCTTCGACTCCCTGACGGGCGGTTCTGGAACCACTGCCAACCAGGTGATCGATTACCTGTTAAATCCGTACAATCGCATGCTGGATATCGACAAGTAACCCAGCCAGATGGACACAAAGCGGCAGAGCAATCTGCCGCTTTTTTTATCTTTGCTGGGAAGCGAAATCAGTTGCCTAGGGTGGCGAACAGGCTCTGCTCCAGGGAGCCGCGGGAGACACAGACCGGCTTGATGGACGGGGCCGGTACGCGCTCACCTGAGGATTCAACGAAGAACAACTCGGTGTTGCCCTTGACGTTGACGGTGGCCACGCTGCTGTTGCCGCTCTGGGTGATGATCAGGTTGATCTGCAGGTTCGGGTTGCCCAGTGCAACTTTGGAACCCATGGTGCCGCAGTCCAGCCACTCCAGCCCGTCGGCTGACTGGTTGACGTTGGCGGTCATCAGGCCGGAGCCACGCTGGCTGTTTTCGATGGTGAGGCCGTGATCGGTGAACCACTTCTCGGCGCGAGCCCACACCAGATCCACCGGGATCGCCATTTCCTGAGTATTGTTGGTTGCCTTGGCAATTGGCGGGTTGTAGCGATACTCCTCACCGCCGTTATTGTCACCAGCACAACCAACCAGCAGCAGCGCCAATGCGCTCCCCATAATCTTTTTCATCTTGTTTCTCTCGTCCATATCACCAGGCCATTGGCCAACCGGCGCCTATTATCGCCGGAGCGACAATCTCTGTCAGCAACCATCCAGCGTTCGATGTTATGGGGAGGTAATCGGGGTGCTTTACAAAATTGGTTTGCTATCATAGATTTGCTCGAAATTCCTCCATAAGCACCCCTGTGACCAACATGCTCACCCCGGATCTGCTGCAGCAGATCATCGACCAATTGCCAATGAGTATCTTCTGTCGAGATAGTCATGGGCGTTACCTGTTCGCCAATCGTGAGTTCGCCCGTGAAGCCAAGCTGGAGTCGCCTGCCGAGGTTGTCGGCAAGACAGATGCAGATATGCCCTGGGGCGATCTCTTTCGCAGTGAGGATGAGCAGCTGCTTGCCGGAGGCGTGCCGATGCTGTATCAGCAGCTCCATTGCAACCGGGGCGGGAATACCTGCTGGATGGAGGTGCACAAGGTGCCTCTTTACACCCCGCAGGGAGAGGCGTGCGCAGTGTTTGGCGTGGTTAACGAGATTGCCCAGCGCAAGAGCCTGGAACAAACCGTCAAAAAGCAGCAGTTGTTGCAGCGTTTTCTGCTCGATGCCATTCCTGATCTGATCCGTTTCGATGATCACAACGGGGTGTTGCTGGAGTGCAATCAGGCGTTTCTCGACTTTATCGGCCAGGGGGCGGATGAGGTGCTGGGTCAGCAGCTACCGTTCCGGCTGGCGGCGCCGCAGGGGATGGGCCACGGCGAGTGCTGTCTGCTGGATGCCAGCGGGCAGGGGCGACACATGGAGATCACCCGGGTCGATGTCCCAGATGGTGATGGCCACTCCCTCGGGATCCTGACGCTGGGGCGTGACATCACCGGCCTGCGCACCACTCAGGCGCAGTTGCAGCAGGAGCAGCACTACGACAGTCTGACCGGGTTGCTCAAACTCTCCCGGTTCTTGCAGACCAGCCGCCATCTTGGGGGACGCAGTGCCACGCTGGTGCTGGTCGATCTGCACCATTTTCGTGAAATCAACGATCGCTTCGGGATCCGGATTGCCGATCGCCTGCTGAGCCAGGTGGCCAAGCGGTTGCAGCAGCTGGTACCGCCGCGTTCCCTGCTCTGTCGGGTCGCTGCCGATGACTTCAGCCTGCTGCTGCCGGACTTCAACGAGCCATTGCAGGGGTGGAGCCAGCATCTGCAGCAGCAGTTGATGGAGCACTATCAGGTGGAAGATCACCGCATCCAGATCCCGGTGTTTCTGGGGCTGGCCCAGGGGCGGGCAAGCGATGCCGAGCGGTTGCTCAGTCATGCCGAGGCTGCGCTGGCGCAGGGCAAACGGCAGCAGCAGTACTGCACCCTGTTTGATCCCGAGCTGCATGCCCGGCTCAAGCGACGTCAGCTGATCGCCGCCCAGTTGCCGCTCGCTATCAAGTCCGCCCAGCTGGTTGCCGTCTATCAGCCGATTATCTGTACCCGCACTCACCGACTGCATGGCGCCGAGCTGCTCTGTCGCTGGCCCCATCCCGAGCTTGGGATGATCTCCCCCGACGAATTCATTCCGTTGGCGGAAGAGATGGGGATCATCGGTCAGCTTGGCCAGTTAATGTTGGAGCAGGGCTGTGCCCAGCTGGCGCAGTGGCAAACTGCGCAGCCGGATATGGTGCTCTCCATCAACCTCTCGCCGCTGCAGTTCCGTGATCCGGCGCTCTGTGAGCGGGTCTCAGCCTGCATCGCTCGCCATGGTCTCAAGGCCAGTCAACTGGAGCTGGAGATCACCGAAGGGGTACTGATGGAGAACGCCGACGAGATTGAGACCAACCTCGACAACCTGATTGCCGCCGGTTTTCAGTTGGCCATCGACGACTTTGGTACCGGTTACTGCTCGCTGGCCTATCTGCCGCGTTTGCAGGTGGCGACCCTCAAGCTGGATCGCAGCTTCACTCAGGGGCTCGCCAGCAATAGCGCGACTACCGCTATCGTGCGGTCAGTCATCGGGTTGGGCCATGAGCTGGGGATCCGGATCACGGCCGAAGGGGTAGAGACACCCGAGCAGCAGTTGTGGCTGACCGAGGCGGGGTGTGATCGGCTACAGGGCTATCTGTTCAGTCGCCCCCTGCCGCCGGCGGAGTTCGCTGCCAGCTATCTGGCGTGAGAGATCGTCAGAAACAACAAGGCCACCGCAAGGTGGCCTTGTTGTTTTACGATGGAGGCAGGATCAATCCTGGAAGTAGGTGCCCCAACCATCGTAATCCACCCCGTATTTTTCCAGGATGGGCAGCATCTTGGCGATATCGGCGACGATCGCTTCGACATTCAGCTTGCACTCGATGGTGGCATCGAAGCAGAAGATGGTGGCGCCGTCATCCAGCTCCATCTCTTCGGCATCGGTCACTTCAAAACCGGCCTTGAACAGGTCAACCGCTGCTTTTTCCAGACGGTCGAAATCCTGGCAGGCGAAGTGGTGCTCGATGTCGTAATCCGCATCGGGATTGCTGCCATCGGCCAGCAGTTCGTTGACGATCTCGGTGGTCTCATCACGCCACTCTTGCATATTCAGACTCATGTTGCCTCCAGGCGGTATCATTGCGGCAAAGCATACTCGCAGAGTGGATTCGGCTCAATGCGGCGGACCCACTGAACCTCGAATTTCCATCATATTGGCGCAGCCTGCAGGGTGTTCAGAGGCCAGCAAGTGCATGAAACGGGACTGGAATGGATAATAAATGGTCGCTTCGTTCGGTTGTTGAGCGAACGCACTTTTTATCGTGCCATCATGGTTGACACTCTGCGCTGGAAAGGGTTTAATGCGCGCCGTTGCCCAGATAGCTCAGTCGGTAGAGCAGGGGATTGAAAATCCCCGTGTCGGCGGTTCGATTCCGTCTCTGGGCACCATAATTCCTCCTTAGTTCAGTCGGTAGAACGGCGGACTGTTAATCCGTATGTCACTGGTTCAAGTCCAGTAGGAGGAGCCAAATTCGAAAAGCCCGCTCAATCGAGCGGGCTTTTTCATTTCTAGTTGCTGTTGCATGCGGCCAAAAAGAGCGTCGCGCCACAGGTGGCACTGAACAGCAGCATTCCGGTCTGCAACATGCTGCCAGGGCATGGTTTCTTCTCTCTTTTTCTGGCCCTGATCCACTTCGGTTTCATCACATTCCCTTATCCATTTTGTCGGCCTGAATGGCTGCACTCCTGTACAGGCGAGCCATCTTTGTTGAATGGCGCCATGGCGCCATGGCGTCAATCTCCCCTGCAAAACAATTAATTCAGCACCGTTGAAGAGCGGCTTGTCTGGTGATGTTTCGACCTTTAAGCCATTGTTAACATTTTGGAAAACCGGAGTGACCCTGTGGCTGGGCGAGGATATGATGGGGTCAATGATGTTCCCATCCTGACGGAGAGACCCCAGATGAACAGCCCCTTGAGCTATGTACTGGACGGCATTCATTGCGAGCCGCACTTTTTTACTGTTCCCCTCGATCATGATGAGCCGGATGGTGACAGCATTACCCTGTTTGCCCGTACCCTCTGCCGTAAAGACAAGCTCGATGAGAAGTTGCCCTGGCTGCTGTTTCTGCAAGGTGGGCCGGGATTCGGGGCACCGCGCCCGACGGCCAACAGTGGTTGGCTCAAGCGGGCGTTGCAGGAGTTCCGAGTGCTGCTGCTGGATCAGCGTGGCACCGGGATGTCGAGCTCAATTCACGGGCAGATTCTGGCCAAAATGACACCGACCGAGCAGGCGGAGTATCTCAGCCATTTTCGCGCCGACAGCATAGTGCAAGATGCCGAGTTCATCCGGCAGGAGCTCAGCCCCAAGCATCGCTGGAGCCTGCTGGGTCAGAGCTTTGGCGGCTTTTGCTGCCTGACCTATCTCTCGCTCTTCCCTGATAGCCTGCGGGAGGTCTATATCACCGGCGGCATCGCGCCGATTGGCCGCAGCGCCGAGGAGGTTTACCGCGCCACCTATCAGCGGGTGGCTGACAAGAACCGAGCCTTCTTCGCCCGCTTCCCCCACGCTCAGGGGATTGCCAACCGGTTGGCCAACCATCTGCACCAGCACGATGTGCGGCTGCCCAACGGTCAGCGCCTGACGGTGGAGCAGTTCCAGCAGCAGGGGCTGGATCTCGGTGCTACGGGTGCTTTCGAGGAGCTTTATTACCTGCTGGAAGAGGCCTTTATCGGTGACAAGCTGAGCCCGGCTTTTCTCTATCAGGTGCAGAGCATGCAGCCATTCAATACCAACCCGCTGTTTGCCATTCTGCACGAGGCTATCTACGCCGAAGGGGAGGCGACTCGCTGGGCGGCAGATCGGGTCAGAGGGGAGTTTCCTGCGGTGAACTGGGCGCCTGGTAAGGATTTCGCCTTCACCGGCGAGATGGTTTACCCCTGGATGTTCGAGCAGTTCCGCGAGTTGCTGCCCCTGAAAGAGGCGGCCCATCTGCTGGCCAACAAGGCGGACTGGGGGGCGCTCTATGACCCGGCACAACTGGCCCGCAACCAGGTGCCGGTAGCATGCGCCGTCTATGCCGAGGATATGTATGTGGAGTTTGACTACAGTCGCGAAACCCTGCGTGGCCTTGGCAACAGTCGCGCCTGGATCACCAATGAGTATGAGCACAACGGTTTGCGTGCCGATGGTGAGGCGATTCTTGATCGTCTGATCGCCCTGAATCGGGATCGCTGAATCGTCCGGTAAGGTACAGACAACAGGGGCCACGGCCCCTGTTGTTTTTTATCAGCTTTTTACCTCTGGTTTGGGGGTATCAGGTTGTGACGGTGGGAGTTGTGGCAACACGATCTGCGGCTGCTCACCGGTCAGGCTCTTGAGGTAGGCAGTCATATCTTCGGCTTCCTGATCTGTGAGGCGCTGCCCCAGCTGGATATCAGCCATGATCTGGACTGCCTCCTTCAGATCCCATACTGCACCATCGTGGAAGTAGGGATAAGTCAGCTCGATATTACGCAGGGTGGGTACCTTGAACCAGCCGATGAACTGCTTCTCTCCGGTGACTGCCCCGCGACCCTGAGCCGGGTTGTCCGTTTTGTAACTCTTGACCAGTCCCATCTTCTGATAAGAGTTGCCGCCGATAGCGACCCCGTTGTGGCATGCCGTGCATCCTTTGGCTTTGAACAGTTCATACCCTTTCAGCTGTTGTGCGGTCAGTGCTTTGCTATCCCCTTTCAACCAGCGGTCAAACGGGGCATTGGGGGTAACCAGGGTCTCTTCAAAAGCAGCGATGGCATCGGTGACTTCGTCAATGCCGAAATTGTCCTTGCCATAAACAGCGCTGAAGCGGGTGCGATAACCAGGCAGGGTATGCAGAGTTTCTACCGCCAGATTGTGGGTAAATGCCATCTCCAGCGGGTTGGCTATGGGGCCTGCCGCCTGCTCTTTCAGATCCTTGGCGCGACCATCCCAGAACTGCACGAAGTTGAGGCTGGAGTTGAGTACGGTCGGTGAATTAATAGGGCCCACTTTCCATTTATGGCCGAGTGAGCTGACTTGATTATCCACCCCACCGGTCGCCAGGTTATGGCAGGAGTTACAAGAGATTGCGCCGGATTTGGAGAGTCTTGGCTCGAAAAACAGCATCTTGCCCAACTCGACTTTTTCCGGGTTTGTCACCTTGGCTGGTTCCACGGGCTGTATGGGTTCATTCGCCCAACCGGCACCGGGTAATATCAGTGCCACTAGCAAACAATATTTTCTCATTGCGTCATCTCCCTTGATGCTGTTTATGCCAGCAAGACAAGGATGACGTCAAAGTGCTGCTTATTAATTGATCAAAATCAGGCTTGCTTGATTATTTACAATAAAAACAATCACATATGATTTGTTGGCAAAATGAGGGCAGGATAATTAAGAGGAGAGTATGGAATTAGCATTATGTCTGGATTATGTGCGAAGCAAAGAAAATGAACAGGCGATTAATTAGATTGCTGTCATTGAATAAAGCGATTATTCAATATGCTTTGCCATTCTGCCGTTAAATAAATACCTATCAAATGCATCATTAATAATAAACCGACAGGATGAGCAAATTGTACCCTGCGTTTCAACACCCTCTGTCGTCTTGTTCTTTGGAGCGGCGCCGGATGGTCGTGCTTTTCAATCAAGATAAGGATGTATGATGAGAAAGTCTCTGTTGGCCTGCTCCCTGTTGCTGTGCCCTGTCGTGTTTGCTGCCACCCCCCATTGGGAATATAGCGGTGAGGCGGGGCCTGCCCACTGGGCCAAGCTGACCCCTGAGTTTGGCCAGTGTGCGGGCAGCAATCAGTCGCCGGTTGACCTGAACGGATTGGTCGAGGCCAAACTGGCCCCGCTGGTACTCCACTATCAGGCAGGTGGCAACACAGTGGTCAACAACGGTCACACCGTGCAGGTCGGTTATGCCCCGGGCAGCACCTTGCAACTCGATGGCACCAGGTTTGAACTAAAGCAGTTCCACTTCCACGCCCCGAGTGAAAACCTCATCGAGGGCAAATCCTATCCGCTGGAAGGGCATCTGGTGCACGTCAGTGACAAGGGAGAGATCGCCGTGGTGGCGGTGATGTTCGAGGCTGACAAGGCCAATCCAGCGCTGGCGGCAGCCTGGGGTGAACTACCGGCCAAGGTGGGGGAGATTCACACTCTCAAGGCACCGCTCTCTGCTGAGCAACTGCTGCCCGAGAATCGTGACTACTATCGCTTCAGCGGTTCCCTTACTACGCCTCCCTGCTCGGAAGGAGTGCGCTGGCTGGTGATGAAGCAGCCGGTTGAGGTCAGTCAGGCCCAGATCGACGCCTTCAAGGCGGTGATGCACCACCCCAACAACCGGCCGGTGCAGCCCCTCAATGGGCGCGTGGTACTGCAATAACACAGCGTTGCAATAGCGCTGCAGATAGCAAAAACAACAAAGAGGGCCGCGAGGCCCTCTTTTACATGGCGAGGTATCGGTGTGCAATTAAAGCGCGGCGGCGATGCGGGCGCCAAGGGCCGCGTTGTTCAGTACCAGCTGGATGTTGGCCGCCAGCGAGTTGCCGCCAGTCAGCTCGCAGACGCGGGCCAGCAGGAAGGGGGTTGACGCCTTGCCCTTGATCCCCTGCTCGTCCGCTTCATGGAGCGCCCGGGCAATGGCTGCGTCGATATCGGCTTTCGGCATGGCGTGTGCGGTCTGGATGGGGTTGGCCACCACGGCGCCGCCCGCCAGTCCCAGCTCCCACTTGAGGCGCAGCGCCTCTGCGATGGCCGCCGGACTCTCCAGTCGATAATCAACCTTGAAGCCGCTCTCGCGGGTGTAGAAGGCGGGCAACTCTTCGGTCTGATAGCCGATCACCGGCACCCCTTGCGTCTCCAGATACTCCAGAGTCAGCCCGATATCGAGGATCGACTTGGCACCGGCGCAGACTACGGCCACCGGCGTCTGGGCCAGCTCCTGCAGGTCGGCCGATATATCGAAGGTCTCCTGCGCGCCGCGATGTACCCCGCCGATCCCACCGGTGGCAAAGACCCGGATCCCCGCCATGGCAGCGATGATCATGGTCGAGGCGACCGTGGTGGCCCCCATCCCCTTGCGCGCCAGTACGAACGGAATGTCGCGGCGGCTGCACTTGGTCACGCTGTGGCCTGCCCGGCCGAGCGCTTCCAGCGCACCGGCATCCAGACCCACCTTGAGGCGGCCGTCGAGGATGGCGATGGTGGCCGGAATGGCGCCGTTATCGCGCACCACCTGCTCCACCTGACGGGCCGTCTCCACGTTCTGCGGATAGGGCATGCCGTGGGAGATGATGGTTGATTCTAGGGCGACGACCGGTTTGCCGGCGGCCAGCGCGGCAGCCACTTCCGGTTGGATATCGAGGTAAGCGTTCAGCATGAGTACTCCTCCAGTATGC
Organism: Aeromonas sp. R10-2; assembly: GCF_040908445.1. Lineage (NCBI taxonomy): Bacteria > Pseudomonadati > Pseudomonadota > Gammaproteobacteria > Aeromonadales > Aeromonadaceae > Aeromonas > Aeromonas sp. R10-2. The sequence continues at coordinate 11,778 of NZ_JBFODS010000092.1, forward strand.
GGTCAACGGCGGTCTTGCAGAGACCGGAAAAAACGGTATCGGAACAATTGACGGTGAGGGCGGCGCAGCCCAGGGCAAAGCGGGTGGTCTGGGCAATGTCGAGCTCTTGCAGCCAGGCGTGGGCGAGGCCAGCCATAAAGGCATCCCCGCCGCCGGTGACGTTGAGTACCGGACTGCCCAGCACCGGCAGGTGGCCCTGCTGCTCGCCATCGCTGTAGAAGATCCCCTGTTCACCCAGACTGAGGAACAGTCGCTTGACCCCGGCGCGGTGGAACCAGGCGGCCACCATGGGCCAGGTTTCGGGCCCGGCGATGGTCATACCGCACAGCTGCTCGGCTTCACTGCGATTGGGTTTGAGGGTGTGGATCTTGCCGAGCCAGGGGCGGATCTTCTCCACCTTGGCCACCGAAACGGTATCGACAAAGATGGCGTGCTCCCCCTGTCGCTCGAACAGCCAGTCGAGGGTGTGGATGGCCAGATTGGTGTCGAGCACCCAAAGCCGGGCACCGCCGAGAAAGCCTGCGAGGGGGGTCAGGCGGGCTGGGGTGAGCTGCTCTATGATGGCCATGTCGTTGATGGCGCAGCTCATTTCGCCGCTACCATCATGCAGGCTGAGATAACAGGAGGTGGCGTGACCATCGAGCACCAGAGTCTGGCGCACATCGACGCCGGCCCGCTGGCTCACTTCCAATAGATGGTGGCCATACTGGTCGTTGCCGACCGCTGTCAGCAGCCGGGTGTCGCTGCCGAGCCGCGCCAGATTCTCGGCGATATTGCGGCCGACACCGCCTGCCGAGGTGCGCACCTTGCCCGGGTTGGAGTCGCCGAGCAACAGGTTGTCATGGCTGGTGCCGCAAATATCCATATTGGCACCGCCGATCACCACCACGTAGGGGCCCTCTCGCAGTACATAACCTCTGCCTTGCACATATCCCTGCCGGATCAGGCTGGAGATGTGGCTGGCCAGCGCAGAGCGGCTGATGCCAAGGCGATCGGCCAGCTCCTGCTGGGCAATCATGGGATCCTGACGCAGCAGGGCGAGGATCTCTTGTTCACGCTCAGTCATAGACAAACATCCATTTGTAAACGTTTGTCCATTATTGCTGGGAAACGTTTGCTGGCTATCGGCTTGTACAAAATTTGTCGGCTTGCGCACAAAAAATCGACATTCAAAGCTGGGTTGGCAAGCGGTTTAGCCGGGGAGGGGACTTTTAACGGGTCGGTGGCCCTGCAACGGCTTATAATGGCCGCCGCAAGATGAGGAGAGATGATGGAAAAGAGTGCATTCTGCTGCGTGGGGCTGGTCAATCCCAAGTCTCCGGAAAATGTCGGCTCAGTGATGCGGGCTGCGGGTTGTTACGGGGTGGATGAGGTCTACTACACCGGCAACCGCTTCGAGCTGGCGCGCCGCTTTGCCACTGATACCAAGCAGATGGTGGAGAAGATCCCGCTGCTCGGGGTGGATGATCTGATGGCGTTTATCCCGCAGGGATGTGTGCCCGTGGTGGTCGATTTGATCGACGGCGCTACGCCGCTCCCCGACTATGTCCATCCGGAACGCGCTTTTTATATCTTCGGGCCGGAGGATGGCACGCTCGATCCCGCCCTCTATGGCGCGGTGAAAGATGTGGTCTATGTGCCGACCCGGGGTTGCATGAATCTGGCCGCCTCGGTCAATGTGATCCTCTATGACCGTTTGGCGAAGGGGTTCCGGCAACCCTGAGTTGTGGCGTGGCTACGGTGACTCAAACCACAATGGAAAGGTGTTGCTTATGGGCAGGTTGCTGGCGGTGGCCGCTGTTGACGGGGCTGCGGCATCCTTCTCTTTCCCCTATGGTGGGATCAGTTTTCGCCGGTCTTGACCGCCTGCTCCTCGAGAAAGTCGCGATAGTAGTCATAGAGGTGATAATGGCGATATATCTCGGCCAGCGTGCCGCGACGGATCAGATTCACCATCTCCTGATCCCACAGCTGCAGTAGCCGGTCGCCCTGCTCGGTATCGGCAAAAATGGGGTAAGTCGGGATCCAGCGCAAAATGGTGCGGTACATATTGGCCGGGGTCTCATCGGTAGAATGGAGCACGCCAGCGGTCAGGTAATAGCGATAGCGCCCCTTGCCAATCAGCTGCAGGGCCATCTCATGGTTGTCGATCTCATGCCATCGCATGGTGACCGGAAGATATTTATCCAGCACCCATCCTCGCCGCCAGAGGACGGTCTCGCCTTCCAGACTGCGCTCTCCCCGCCATTGCGGCTGCCACTGCTTGAGCATGAAGACGGTCAGATCATCGGCGGAGGCTGGCTGATGGGGCTGCCTGACCCCCTTGAGCTCGTCCAGATAGACACTCATCGCCATATCCCCCTCTTGCCTGGCTACCATGGCGACGGCACGTTTGTAGGGCACGATATGGGGCACGATCTGATAGCCGTGGGGTTGGTAGATGGTTCGCACCAGATCGAGATAGATACCGCGGCCATCCGGTTGGCAGAAACCGGGCCAGCCATCGCAATAGACGTGAATATCGGCTGTGCGAGCGTGGGCGATCGCACACAGAGAGCAAAGCAGCAAACAACCGATGCGCAGCATGGTCAGCATTATCCTCGCAGGGGTGAGGAGAGCATTTATCACCTGATTTATACCATGCATTGATCGCGGCGGGCGGAGAAAACATCCCGCATCTCCATTTTGCGACAGGGTCGAGGGTTATTTGCGGTCGGATCGTTATGATCGAGTAAAGATTCAATAGCACCCCAATCAGTAGAGGAGACTGCATTATGCCATCGATCAAGACTCTGCTCTGTCCAGTCGATTTTTCCCAAATGTCTCGCGCGGTACTCGACTATGCCGTTTTCATGGCACAGAGCCATCAGGCCCAGCTCAAGCTGATCCACGTGGTTGATCAACTGCACGGTTTTGACAGTTACAAGATCCTTCATATGACGGCCATCGAGATTACTCACGAGATGGAGCGTCAGGCCAGAACCCAGCTCAAAGAGCTGGTTGCCACCCTGCCGATCCCGGCTACCTTTGATATTCGCTTTGGCCGCGCCGCCGATGAAATTGTCATTCAGGCCAAGGAGGATGAGGTTGAGCTGATCGTGATGGGCAGCCACGGTCGCTCCGGTATCAGCCATCTGCTGGTAGGTAGTGTCGCCGAGTCTGTGGTGCGTCATGCACCCTGCCCGGTACTGGTGGTGCGCCAATAACGCGCCACGTTTAGTGTGAAAAGCGTAACAAACAAGGCCAGCGATTGCTGGCCTTGCGTTATCTGGTGTTGTGCCCGTTAGCCGTGAGCGTAGATGACACTCCCTCCCTTGATGGTATCTATGATGGCTCTGGCCTGCTCTTTGGGCAGGGCGGGGCAACCCCAGCTGCGGCCCAGCTTGTCATATTTGCGCAGATGGGTCGGGCTGGCATAGGCGGCGCCATGCACCACGATGGCACGCTTGCGGGCATTGCTGTTCTTGCCGGGGTAATCCCCCCGAAAAACTGGGGTGCTCATAAGTAGAATTTTCTCGTATCTTGAACGCAGGAGGTTCTACATGAAAACATCACGCTTTAGCG
>NZ_JBFODS010000093.1:0-5665 GCF_040908445.1 Aeromonas sp. R10-2
TGGGGGGCGGCGGCAACTGGGGCAGCAGGCGGCCCGCCTGTGCCTCGATGCTGCGCAGCAGGGCCAGCAACTCCACCAGTTGCACCGACGAGCCGGCCAACCGGCATTCGTTCAGGGCTCGGGCTATCTGGTTGAGGTTGTTGCTCATCCCGGCCAACTGGCGCATCAACACCGGATCGGCATCGTTGCTGGTATCGCGGACACGGACGGGACGGCGTTGGGGCGTCGGCAAATTCGTCTGCTGGTTGGCATCGACCGCCCCCCGGATCCAGTCCGATACGCTGAGCCCGGATGCTGTCGCACGCTCGCGCCATTCGGCTGCGGTCGGCTTGTCGATCCTGACGCTGACGGTGGTTATCTTTTGGGCCTTGGACACGCTGCCTCCGGCGGTGGGTTTAGGGGGATTGAAGGGGCATAGCCCCTCACCAGCCCCGTGTTACGTTGAGCCGCGAAGCAGGTGAAAACGTAATACGGGTCGGCTGGCTTAATACCAGTACAGCAAAAAAACAGGGGGGCGGCAACTTGCTAATTATCGTCACAGTGACACATAATAAATTACCGTTACAGTGACAGGAAATAGCTCCATGAAGGACGCCACAGATAAGGGAACTGGGGACATGTTTGGCATCAAGCGCGGACGGGGCAGGCCAAAAACCGGATCAGCCAAAACAGGGGCAGAACGACAAGCGGCCTACCGGGCAAAGCAGCAGGATAATAACGTTACGGTGACGATAAATAGGGCGCTGATGGAGGGGCTGGCCGCCCAAATGCAGGCGATCAGGGATGGGGGATCGGCGGTGGTGCTGACACAGGAGCAAGCCGGGGAAATCCTTCGGGCACTGCGAACAGCAGAAACCAAACAGCTCCGGGGATAAGACCTATTGCCCACAGGCCAAACACACAGCCTGATGGACAACCCTTCGGGATCGGCCTTACCCCCCTCGCCAAGATCCTCTCTCTAATGGCTCTCTAGGGAAAAAGAACGCCCTTTCGGGCGCTGTTATCTGATATAGGCTTTGTTTCGCGATCGCTATTTTGAAATCTTGGCGTACTTGCTAACGGTACTGGCCGAGATGTTGAGATCGTCGGCTATGGTGCTGTGCGGGTATCCGGCAGCCTTCATGCTCTGGATGGCCTCCCATAGTGCCCAGTTCGTGGACTTGGGCCTCCCCCCGCCCTTGGATACCTTGCCACCAATGCGCCCCCCCTTAGCCCCTCTGATGGCCTGAATCTCGGGGGTATGTGTCCGATCAACGTAATCCGCAAACGAGGTCGGGGTAAGGTGCCGCCAGATCCAACGGGCGATACTCTTGGCCGTGGCCTTGATCTCACTATGGGGCAACGGGCCACCTTGCTCACGCCCAAACGCATTAGCGCTCTCACAAGCGACACGGACAGCCTCAGCCCATGCTTCATAGCCATTGGGCCGCCAATACTCCCGCACCGCACTGTAGCCCCATTCCCGCACGCTATCGAACACCGTGACGTTACGCCCCAGTCCGCTAACCTCTTTGCCGCTGCGGCGGTTGTAGGCTGCTAAATCCGCATCTGGGCAGAACTCGGCGAGGTAGTCGAGGGGATAGGGCGCATGGTTATGCCATACCGTCCACCAATCGCTGTGTACGGGGTTTTTGGTGATCAACCCAACGTACCCCATGTCAGCGCCCAGCCGCTTCGCCAGAACATGCTCTATGGCCGCTAGATAGCGCAGTGGCTTTAACCTGGCTGCATTGGTTCGCGCCACTGGCGCGGCCAGCAGATAGCCAAGGTGGTAGTTGCCGTTTTCGGGGTTGATCGCGATCCAATGCGGCGCAGGCAAGCCACGCTCTCGCCACTCTTGATGCCCTTCTCGCCGCTGCTCATAGGGCTTTCTGTCCACATCAAACACAATACAGGAGACATACGGCGGTGGGTTATGCTGAATGTGACGGAAGGCCAGCGCAGTTGCCTGCGGGCGGATATGCAGACCCAACGCCGGATCGTCGGTGCAGTAGGGGCGAAGAGGGAGCCGTTCGACGAACTCGGCGGCTTGAAGCGCTGGTTTTACCATCGAACACCGCGCTTATTGGCGGTGCAGTCTTGTGTGAGATCGGTCATGTGATATGCTTTCTCTGTTCTTAGTGAACGGCCCCGAATTACTGTTTCCTCCGCCAAGATGAAACGCAGTAGTTCGGGGTTTGTCTTTTCTGGACAGTACGTTAACGCAGTACCTACGCCTGAGCAACGTTAGTCGCTTCTAACTTTCTTTCACCTTTACCGACACATTGGCCTCACTCAACGCAGCCTCAACCTCTAAGTTCTGCCAAGCCTCTTGGTCAAAATCACCTTGCATCTCTTGGTTCTCGTTTACCACGGTGGAGTATCATCAACCAGCGCCCGGTTCTTCCGTGCAGCTTTGGTTTCCGCTTTGAGCTGATTGATCTTCGCTTCAGCCTGCTCCGGCGGCAAAGTCTTCCGCCATTCAGCCCGCTGTGCGCTTCGTTCTGCCTTGGCTGCTCTTCGTTGCTTTTTCTCTGCCTGATCGGCCTTGTGCTGCGCCTTCTTGCTCTGTGGCTTATTTGGACCTGGCAAGGTTTTCCCTGTTTTCTCTGCGTGACGCTTTAATACCGCAGCCTTGCGCTCTTCAAAGGTCAACGCCTTATCGATCAACCGCCCCCTTTGTATTGCCTCGCCCACCGCTTGCCCTGCAAGTTCAGGAGCGACGTCTACAACGTCCAGTTTTGCTCTTGGGGTAGGTCTGTTCTTCTTCTGCCGAGCCTGCTGCAACCGAGTAATTTCGCTCATCTCATCAGCAGGGTTGCGGAGGAGATCCAGCCCTGTAGCTCGCTTGTCTGCCTTGGCGTTTTTAGCAGCTTTTTCCCAGTTCAAACCACCCATCACACCTCCCTGACCTAAATAAACCCGGCTTCGCGCTGGTGACGCAGAGCCAAGATCACTACGGTTTCACCCTCTAGGCGGTAACGCGCTAGATAGCCACTGTCCCCAAAGGGGATCACCCATTCGCGGAACACCTCCGGGAGCCCTTCAATAGGACGACCCATCGCGGGTTGTTGTCCGAGCTGGGCCAGCGCTGAACGGATGGTTTGGGCTGCTCGCTGTGCAACAACCGGGCTCTTACTGTGCAAGAACTCGCGCAGCCGTTTAAGGTCACGCAGAGCAGCCGGAGAGAGGATCACTTGTGGCATGCAGGTGCACCACCTTCAATCTCGGTGCCCCAACCAGCCAACCACTGATCGGCCTCCTCAAGAGAGACATGCAAACCAGTCTCCTGAAACTCCTGCCAAGCATCGAGGGTATCGCGGCGGAACGCCTCCTTGCGCTCTTCGCGCTCAACATACTGGGTGATGGCTTCGCGCATCATCCAGTGCGCTGAACGGTCGCGGGCAGCAGCTAGCTGCTTGATCCGGCTTTGGGTATCGCTATCAAGTTTGATAGACATGGGTTTGGTAGCTGCGGACATAAGACCTCACTGTTAGCCAAAGGTATTACCTAGCGATACCTAAATTTACCACGCAATCCAAGCGCCGTCACAACCCGATTGCAGTACTGCAATGCAGCCCCCGAGCCTGGGGCGACTAGCGCAGTCTGTCGCCACTGGCTCGGGGGCCGCCAAGCGGAGCGCGGCAGAACGGGCTAGACCTTCATCCACCGCAGCAGCAGGGCCAACAACGCTATCCATGCCGCCACACCCCAAGAAGGCCCCGCTAAAGCGCTGTAGAGCGGCCCAAGGCCCAACCAGTACGCAACCCAGCACAGCAGGGCTTTCGCCGCGAACAAGGCGGCCATTGCCGCCACGGTATGCCACAGCATCAGCCCCGGAAACCGATCACTCAATCGCACCTCAATCCACCTCCACGCCTGCATCGAGCAACCGTTGCCGCCATGTATCGGCGGACAACAGGGCATAGTGGGCCACCTGCTGGCGCAGGTATTCGGTATCAATGACGATCCAGCGGCTGCCGTCGTCATCGATCATCCAGTCGATGGTCGCATCGAGGAGGTCGATCAGCGGCTTTCCATCGGCCCATAGCCACGGTGAGCCTTGATAGATCGCCAGTTCGTACTCAACCGGGGGAAACTGGCGAATATGCGCCACCGTGTCAGGTGTACCCAACCGACCTGATTTCATACCCGATCTCCTTAATTATTGTCACTGTGACGATATATCACATGCTAAATCCACGATCTCGCCGCTGCTCTTTTCGCAGCTCCGCGGCCCTGTCGGCGATCAGCGCTGCGCCTTCTGAAAGGCGTTCAGCGCCTTGCTCAAGTCGTTGATACTGCTGTTCAAGCTCCCAAGCGCAGTCCCTGTGACTCTGTTCGAGTGCTCTACCCCGCTCTGCAACGTATCGAACGCTCTCTGTAGCTCGCTGCATAGCGTCCCGCAGCTCGCCAGCGCACTGGTGCAAGCGGTTTGCAACTCGCTCAAAGAGCGCGCCTGCTGCTGCAATTGCAGCTCCAACGCCGCCGTTTGCTGCTGGTGTGCCGTTTCTATCCGCTCCAGCCTGTCGAGCAGTATCCGCTCCAGTTCGGTCATTCAGTTCACCTCCACGGCCATCTTGCCGCTCTTCGTTTCGAACGGTTTCCCCATGCTGGGGGCGAGGATGTAGCCCTTGCCATCCTCGCCCTTGGCGTAACTCACCCCATTGGGGAGTTGGGCCAGCGTGGCTTTCGCGCTGCGGATCTCGCTGTTCAACCGTTGAACCTCGCTGCCCATCCAGCTCAATACCCCCCAGCTCCCCAGCCCGATCCCCACAGAGGTGCATACCCCGACCAGCAAGGCTTTGAGCCAAACGCTGGAGACCAGCTTGAGGGTGTTGGTCTCGCTCTGGGCCTGCTCCAAAACCTCCCTCAATGGAACGGTCGAATCGGTGATCTGTTGGGGCAAGCCCTCGATCCCTTTCTTGATAGCGCCCACGGTTGTATTCAGCTCGTCGCTCACACGCTTCTCTAAGTCTTTCTTGAGCTCGTCGAGCACCGCTTTCGCTAACTTCTCCACCTCGCCCAATTCCTGCTCTTGCCGCTGCTTGAGCCTCTCGCTCAAGCGTTCTTTCTGCTGTCCAAGACGCTCCATAGAGTTCCCCTTTTAACCGGATAGCTTTGGGATAGCCCTCCGGCTTGATGCTGGTGTAATCGGCCCCCGTGCGCGTGATTTCGCACCCGAGCGAGGTTTGTAGGTAGTCCCGCAGCTCCGCCGCATTGGAGATCACTCTCTGCTCGGCGGCGGCGAATAGGTGGTCGGTGATCTGTTTCTTGATGGCTGTCTTATCGCTCTTGTCCTTGAACGCCTCGAAGTCTGGCCGTAGCAACCGCGCCCGAAGCGGGTCGTCTGGCCGCGCCCAGCCCCTTTCGTGGTTGTGTTTATCCCTCACCGCATCGAAGGCTTTACGGTGACCAGGTGGGGCCGGGTTGAACGATTTGCCTGTGCCCAGGTGAACACGGGGGATCAGGATGTGGACGTGAACCCCGCCATCCGGTTCGTCGTGCTGGACCGCCGTCAGGTGGACGTCTTCCGGCTCCAACCCAGCAAACGCCACCGCCTCGAAGTCCGCCAAAACCGCCGTGATCTCGTGGGCGGTGTGGGCCTGACCAGTCTCTTCGTCCAGCATCTTCTCGGCGTTGCCGTGGTCGGCAGTGATCAGGCACTCGCCACCCACTTCGGCCA
>NZ_JBFODS010000094.1:0-7138 GCF_040908445.1 Aeromonas sp. R10-2
CCCGGGTCACAAATAGTTGCTGCTGTTGCGCCAGTAATTGCAAGGTATCGGCGCAGTACAGTGCGGCATCGCCGACCAGATAACGGCACTCCTGCGCGGCCTTGAGACTGCTCAAATGGCGACGAACGGTCTGGGCAAAGGCTTTGGTGTCATTACTATTGCCGCTCAGGGCCTGCATATAGACAGGTAGGCCGGCCTGATTTTCACAGATGAGCTCAAGGATCACTTGATTCAGCTCTGGCCGGTGATCACGACTATAACCACGCACCAGTTGCAGCTTACCGACCAGATCCCCATCGGCACAGTCATAGGCGCCATCGACGTGGAAGCTGGTAATATCGAGGTGCACTGCGGTGCTTTTGAGCCCCAGCCGCTCGACAACTTGCGCCGCCATCACCTGATACAAGGCGCTGACATCGGCCTCAAAGAGGGCATCGAGACAGCGACCGAGCACATCATCATTGAGGTCATCAGCACAGATCCCGGGGCCAATCAGGCGCTCAACCGGCTTGTTAGCGAAGAATTGCGGGAACATGTGCAGGGTGCTGCTGTGAAAGCCGAGGCCGTTCACTATCATGGCGACCAAGGCTTCACCATGTGAGACCTTGAAAGGCGGGGTTTTGGGGAGCAAGGCATCGATCATGCGGGCAATGCCCAGTTCCTGGCAGAGTGCGGCGACCAAACCAAGGTGATCGAGGTTACGGATCGAGATAGCGGGTGCGGCCATGATGATCTACCTGCAAAAGAGAGTAATAGATCAGAACGGCCGATCGCCGTCAAGCACTGAAAATAGCAAAATCAGGTGCGGAATGACGGTAACATCATGCCTTTCATACTCATTTCTATTATCTAAGAATCTACAAAACTCAGACAACTCATATAAGTGACTAGGTAAATCACGAAAATTTGAACATATAGGGCATTTATCTACTGACTTCACAAACTCACCTTAAAGAGCTAATAGTGACTAGATGAAAGGCGGTATTAATCCAATAGCCGAGTCTTTCGTATAACTCTGCATTATCTTCACAACCACCTAAAAAATTATTTTAAATCAAAGCATTGCCAAAATATCACGGGTGTCCAGACGTATTCTATTGACTTCTTCTTTTTGCTCTACAATTGCCACTCTATAAAAAGCAGTTGAGGAGTCAGCTACGGAAAGCGCCATCAAATCCCGCCTCAGTAAATAAGTCAGTACCGTTATGCGCTTGTATCACTACAGCAACCGTACAAAAAAGTCTGCTGATACTGGAACCACCATCTCATACGCCTCCATTCACTGTGACGCCCACTGATGCGGCTTGCTCACACGGTTCCAGAATAACAGCCAAGCTACCACCAGAGAGCATCTAGTTTGCAGCTTTTGATCAACGCGATGTCTCTGGTTTGATTCATCGGTGACTCCAAAGAGATAATATCCAGACGGATATCCTAGCGAGCAAGACAGATAAGCAAAAGCAGATGATGATAGTTTCCCGATCAAGATCAACAAATTAATCAATAAGTACAAATGCTGACCATGCATCAGAGATAACTGGTGGTGGAAATAAGAAAGACGCCCTAAGGCGTCTTTCTTATTTTAAGGACTTTGAGCAAAAAGGTTGGAGGTTATTCCCCCTCCCCACCTTGCCCCACCACCCAATCAAATCGGGGTAATGGAAGTGATATGGGCATCCCCGTCCAGTGATTTGAAGATCTGCACCACGGCTTCGCCATGGATCGGTTTGGCAAGCGGCACAGTGCTCTTGCACTTGAAGCGGTAGTTGGTGCCAGCCACCACTTGAGTGGAGACTTCAAAGGGTACGTACTGCACCCCGACAAATCCTTTCAGCGCCTGGTCAAATACCGCCTGATCCTCGGCGGTCAGCTTGTGATATGCGGTCCATCCACCCACCAACACTGCTTGTTCTGACATATCAAACTCTCCGTGCTCTATGATCCCGACTCGTTTGGCCGTTCGGGCTGCGCCCCGTTGATTCAAGTGGTTTCCGGTCTCCACCGGGGTGCCATCACTGCCGGTCGGCGCGATGACGATGAGCAAATTTGCGCAGCTATCTGCAACTGGATCAGCCCTCCCCCTTTCCACAAGCCGCTGTTGACAGCAGGCTCAATTGGCATGAGAGAGCCTAGTGCGAGATCGCAAAAATGCCCCTGTCACATATGACAGGGGCAAGGTGGCGAAAAAGCTGCTCGAAAAAAGAAGATATGTGGCGCAAACGATTGAGAAAAGAAAAGACGCCTCAAGGGCGTCTTTTTGCATTTTTATGCTCGAAGGGCAGAAGGGCGCGCGCCGCTTATTCCCATTCGATGGTTGCAGGCGGCTTGCCGGAGACGTCGTACACCACGCGGGAGATACCGTTGATCTCGTTGATGATGCGGTTCGATACGTGACCGAGGAAGTCGTACGGCAGGTGAGCCCAGTGGGCAGTCATAAAGTCGATGGTTTCGACGGCGCGAAGCGCAATAACCCAGTCATATTTGCGACCATCGCCCATCACGCCAACGGAGCGCACCGGCAGGAACACGGCGAACGCCTGGCTGACCTGGTTGTAGAGGTCGGCTTTGCGCAGCTCTTCGATAAAGACCGCATCGGCGCGGCGCAGAATATCGCAGTACTCTTTCTTCACTTCGCCAAGGACGCGCACACCCAGACCCGGGCCCGGGAACGGGTGACGGTAGAGCATGTCGTAGGGCAGACCCAGCTCGAGGCCAACGCGGCGCACTTCGTCTTTGAACAGTTCGCGCAGCGGCTCGACCAGACCCATCTTCATCTCTTCCGGCAGGCCGCCGACGTTGTGGTGAGACTTGATGACGTGGGCCTTGCCGGTCTTGCTGGCAGCGGATTCGATAACGTCCGGATAGATGGTGCCTTGCGCCAGCCACTTGGCGTTTTTCAGCTTTTTCGCTTCGTCGTCGAACACTTCAACGAAGACGCGGCCGATGATCTTGCGCTTGGCTTCCGGCTCGTCAACACCGGCCAGGGCGGAGAGGAAGCGATCTTCGGCATCGACCTTGACGATGTTCAGACCAAAGTGGTCACCAAACATCTCCATCACCTGCTCGCCTTCGTTCAGACGCAGCAGACCGTTATCCACGAAGACGCAGGTCAGGCGATCGCCGATGGCGCGGTGCACCAGCATGGCAACCACGGAGGAGTCGACACCACCGGAGAGGCCGAGGATCACTTCATCGTCACCCACCTGCTCGCGGATGCGGGCAACGGCGTCGTCGATGATGGTGGCCGGGGTCCAGAGGCATTCGCAGCCGCAGATGTCTTTGACGAAGTGCTCCAGCATGCGGGCACCCTGACGGGTGTGAGTCACTTCCGGGTGGAACTGCACGCCGTAGAAGCGCTTGGCCTCACACGCCATGGCCGCGTGCGGGCAGGTCGGGGTCTGGGCGATGGTGGTGAAGTCGGCCGGAATGGTGGTGACCTTGTCACCGTGGCTCATCCAGACATCCAGCAGGGCATTGCCGTTGTCGGCGATGGCATCTTCGATGTTGCGCAAAAGCGCGCTGCTCTTACCAGCTTCGCCAAGCACTTCCACCTTGGCGTAACCGAATTCACGCTCGGTAGAGGATTGCACCTTGCCACCCAGCTGCTCGGCCATGGTCTGCATGCCGTAGCAGATACCGAACACAGGGACACCGGCGTTGAACACATACTCGGGGGCGCGCGGGCTGCCCGCTTCGGTGACGGACTCGGGGCCGCCGGAGAGGATGATGCCGCTCGGATTGAATTCGCGGATCTGCTCTTCGGTCACATCCCAGGCCCACAGTTCGCAGTAAACGCCGATTTCGCGCACACGGCGGGCGATCAGCTGGGTGTACTGGGAACCGAAGTCGAGGATAAGGATACGGTGCTGGTGAATGTCTTTAGTCATTTTATTCCTGCATCAGGCTGATGTTGTCACAAAGGGCACGGGATAAAAAAAGGGTGGAAAAACGGGGCGCAGGGCCCCGTTTTATCAGCCCATCCGATAGTTGGGGGCTTCTTTGGTAATGGTCACATCGTGGACGTGGGACTCTTTCATCCCGGCGCCGGAGATGCGCACAAATTCAGCTTTAGTGCGCATTTCGTCGATGGTGGCGCTGCCGGTCAGGCCCATGGAGGAGCGCAGGCCGCCCATCTGCTGGTGGATGATCTCTTTGAGGCGACCCTTGTACGGCACGCGGCCTTCGATACCTTCCGGCACCAGCTTGTCGGCGGCGTTGTCGGTCTGGAAGTAGCGGTCGCTGGAGCCTTTGGACATGGCGCCCAGGGAACCCATACCACGGTAGGATTTGAAGGAGCGACCCTGATAGAGCTCGATCTCGCCCGGCGCTTCTTCAGTACCGGCGAACATGGAGCCCACCATGACGCAGCTGGCGCCCGCGGCGATGGCCTTGGCGATGTCGCCGGAGAAGCGGATACCGCCGTCGGCAATCACCGGAATACCGGTGCCTTCCAGCGCGTCAACGGCGTCGGAGATGGCGGTGATCTGGGGCACACCCACGCCGGTCACGATACGGGTAGTACAGATGGAGCCCGGGCCGATACCGACCTTGACCGCATTGACACCGGCAGCAGCCAGCGCCTTGGCGCCCGCGGCGGTCGCCACGTTGCCACCGATGATCTGCAGATCCGGATAGGCGTCACGAGTGGCCTTGATGCGATCCAGCACGCCCTGGGAGTGGCCGTGGGAAGAGTCGATCAGCAGCACGTCAACACCGGCTTCCACCAGCGCAGCGACGCGTTCTTCGTTACCGGCACCGGCACCGACCGCAGCACCGACCCGCAGACGACCCTTGTCATCTTTACAGGCGTGGGGCTTGCGCTCGGCTTTCTGGAAATCTTTAACGGTGATCATGCCCTTGAGTTTGAAGTCGGCGTTCACCACCAGCACTTTTTCGATACGGTGCTTTTGCATCAGGGCAACCACCTCTTCGCGAGGGGCCCCTTCACGCACGGTGACCAGACGATCTTTCTGGGTCATGATCTGTTCAACGGTCTGGGAGAGGTCAATCACGAATCGCACGTCACGGCCGGTGATGATACCGACCAGCTGATTGCCGTCAGTCACCACGGGGTAACCGGCGAAGCCATTCTTGTGGCTCAGCTCCTTGATTTGGGCGATGGTCATGTCAGGGCGCACGGTAACGGGGTCAGTGACCACGCCGCTCTCGTACTTCTTGACCTTGCGCACTTCGGCAGCCTGCTGCTCGATGGACATGTTCTTGTGGATAAAGCCGATACCGCCTTCCTGGGCCAGTGCGATAGCCAGACGGGCTTCGGTCACTGTGTCCATGGCAGCGGAAATCATCGGGATGTTCAAGCTGATGGCGGAGGTCAGCTTGGTACGCAGATCGGCAGTATTGGGAAGAACTTCGGAGTGGGCGGGAACCAACAGTACATCGTCGAAGGTTAACGCTTCTTTGGCAATCCTGAGCATGGCAATATCTCACCGTTGAGGAAGTGGGGGTGTAAAATATTGCCGACGAAGTTTACTCACGCATTGGTCACTGGTAAAGAAGTTTTTTGAATTTTTTATGGCATAGCCCTCTTTTAGGCGGCCAAAACGCCAAAAAACCAAGATTATCAGTACGAAAAGCGCCATTTCAGGGCAAAAGAGTTGGCTAGCCGGTGATTTATGCAAAACCGGCAGGTGCCGACGCAGTACAACCCCCATGCATCGGGATGATCGACAGGGGCTCAGGGGGCAAGCGGCCTCTGACCACCCTCCCCTTGTCTTGTGTCCTTGTATTGTCTCTTCATGTACAGGATCTTTAGCAGCAACCAATTGAAATAGATATAAAAATGGCTTCGATTGTGATCTGATTTTATCGCCAAACAAAACCGCCACGCACGAAGCCATGACCATTATCGATGCCAACCACTATCTTGAGCAACTTCTCTCTCCTGCCGAACTCGACCGCATTGCCCGTGACTGCCAATTTTGCTTGCGCAAACGAGCCATTACGCCTGCCATGCTGGTGACTGCACTCTTGCGGGCACTTGGCTGCGACCAGGTCGATGGTATCGCTGGATTGCACCATCATTTCAATGCCTTGCAACTGGTTGATGCCCATCAGGTTTCCTACAAGCCCTTTCACAACCAGTTGCGCAAAGCGTCGTTCGCCCTGTTCATGAAGGCGCTGGTTGAACGGGCTATCGCCTTGCGTATCGGCCAACAGATGAAGACTGCATCCCTTGGCGCATTCAAACAGGTGTTGTTGCAGGATGGTACTTCCTTTGCCGTCCACAAAAGCCTGGCCGAAGTGTTTCCGGGAAGGTTCAAGACCATTAGCCCGGCGGCAATCGAGTGTCATATGCTCATGTCTCTATTGGAGCAAAGTCCAGTTTGCATGCAGGTCTCTGCCGATACGGCGTCAGAGCGCCAGTTCCTGCCTGAGCCCGAGCGGCTCAATAACAGCCTGCTGTTGGCGGACGCGGGTTACATCGATATGGCCTACTTTGCGAAACTAAACGAGGCGGGCGGTTTCTATCTGGTCAGGGGTAGTAAGAGCCTGAACCCGAAGATTATCCGGGCATGGCGCGGTGACGAACGGGAAGTGCCGAAGCTGGCGGGCCTGTCACTCAAGGATGCTGGACGGCGGCACTGTCGGGCAGAGGTACTGGATATGGTGGTGAAATCGGGCAAGTTCGAGTATCGGCTGATCCGACGCTGGTTTGCCGAGGAGAAACGGTTCTGTATCTGGATGACCAATCTGCCACGAGAGGCATGGCCAGCAGAGCGGGTGATGAGCCTGTACCGCTGTCGTTGGCAGGTGGAGCTGCTGTTTAAGGAGTGGAAGTCGCACAACCGGCTCAAGGGCTTTGTGACAGGTCAGAAAGCCATTGCCGAGGGGCTGGTGTGGGCCAGCCTGTTGTCGCTGGTGATGAAAAGACGGGTAGCTCAGACGCTGATGGGGGACGGTTTATCCACACTGAAAGCGGCGAAAAATAGCGGAACCTGGTGGTTCCCGTTATTGGAAGCGGTGGCTCATCGGGTGTTGGTGGAAATAAGAGAGCGTCTGGAATGGGCTGCCGTTTACTTGGCGAAAAATGCCCGTCGAACCAAGCAGCGAAAATCGATACAGAACAGGACCTTAGAAGGAATTTCAAATGAAGTGTTTTCTTAAGGTCCTGTATATG
>NZ_JBFODS010000095.1:0-2803 GCF_040908445.1 Aeromonas sp. R10-2
CCCGGGTCACAAATAGTTGCTGCTGTTGCGCCAGTAATTGCAAGGTATCGGCGCAGTACAGTGCGGCATCGCCGACCAGATAACGGCACTCCTGCGCGGCCTTGAGACTGCTCAAATGGCGACGAACGGTCTGGGCAAAGGCTTTGGTGTCATTACTATTGCCGCTCAGGGCCTGCATATAGACAGGTAGGCCGGCCTGATTTTCACAGATGAGCTCAAGGATCACTTGATTCAGCTCTGGCCGGTGATCACGACTATAACCACGCACCAGTTGCAGCTTACCGACCAGATCCCCATCGGCACAGTCATAGGCGCCATCGACGTGGAAGCTGGTAATATCGAGGTGCACTGCGGTGCTTTTGAGCCCCAGCCGCTCGACAACTTGCGCCGCCATCACCTGATACAAGGCGCTGACATCGGCCTCAAAGAGGGCATCGAGACAGCGACCGAGCACATCATCATTGAGGTCATCAGCACAGATCCCGGGGCCAATCAGGCGCTCAACCGGCTTGTTAGCGAAGAATTGCGGGAACATGTGCAGGGTGCTGCTGTGAAAGCCGAGGCCGTTCACTATCATGGCGACCAAGGCTTCACCATGTGAGACCTTGAAAGGCGGGGTTTTGGGGAGCAAGGCATCGATCATGCGGGCAATGCCCAGTTCCTGGCAGAGTGCGGCGACCAAACCAAGGTGATCGAGGTTACGGATCGAGATAGCGGGTGCGGCCATGATGATCTACCTGCAAAAGAGAGTAATAGATCAGAACGGCCGATCGCCGTCAAGCACTGAAAATAGCAAAATCAGGTGCGGAATGACGGATATAAAACGGGGAGACCTGAAGAATCGGGGCGCAAATCGCCCCTTTTATTGCTTTGGCGAGGAATAGCGCTTAGCCACACCACCCCAGCGAATTGACGAAGAGACGTAGGGTGCAATAAGTGCAGAGCATTGCACCATTTGCAGAGCGGCTATTGAGCAAGCTATAAGGAACAAAAGTAGAGGTGCAATTTCATTGCACCCTACGGTAATTACCGCATAACAATGTAATCACACAAGCCACCGCATGATAAAATGCCACGCGCTGGCTGTCCCTCATGAAGAGTTTGTTAGCACTTGTAGCCGAATGGGTTTTCAAAGGTAAACTGAACCTTTGTATGAAGATTTAAAGCCAAATCAACAGTGCAATTTTTAAAGAAATATTCTTCATAACCATCTTCCCAGCTCATTGATGATATTTGAGCATAATCGTCTAGCAAGAAACCAGCATTATACTTAAACAACAAAGCTTGAATGTACAGACATGAGGCCCTACAAGCATGAAATAATAAGGAGATGAGCTTATTTCTACTAATTTCAGTTCCACTCCAGTACTCAGGGTTATCCAAAATTGGGAAAATGCCATGTGCTACATAATTTCGCAAATTCCTAACCAGGTGTAAACCATAACTATAATCAGTAACCTTTGATCCTTTCATACCCGATAAAGATGATTTAAATATGGACTGATAGTAATCAAATGCAACCGTTAGATTTGATATTGAGTGTTCGAAGTTCAATGGCAATTCTGAGCTTTTAAGCTCATCAACCAGTACCGTAGCTCGTAAACTAGCATCTCTTAACTTTTTGCGTTCATCCAGCTTAGCTATAGATGGAATCAATAAATAATAACCATCAACAAACCTATATAATTCTTCTAGCGCATTCGATACAAAAATGAAGCGAGTAAGTGCTGTAGAATATGCGGTATAGTGCTTTGAGTTCGAGTCATATTCATCTGCAATTGGGCGACAATACATAGCAGCGTTATCATCGCCAAACTTCCATGAATTTATTTTTACAACTTCTAATTCTGCTGCTAGCTTCAACCAGTCACTAACGACCTTAGTTTCTACCATGCGCTTAACATCCGACATTCCGCACCTGATTTAGGAATAAATTTGCCGATAGCGCTCACCCAATACCTCCAAAATGATCTGCTGGTCTCCTGTTAGCTCCGTTACTTGTGGCGGAGCTTCTCCCAGTCGATATTCATGGATGCCACCAAAGCGCAAAAAGATCCAACGGGCCGTCGGCTGCTGGGTCGGTTTCTTTTTCATATCCGCCACACTGCGATTCTGCTCCACTAATCCCTGCCGGATCCGGTGCTCCAACGCTGCGTAAATCATCAGGCTACAGGTCATCACCATGAGCAACGCTTCAATCCGCTCCGGCTTTTTCAGGTACAGTGAGGAGGTTAAAAACTCCGGGCTCTTGAGAAAACGAAAGCCCCGTTCGACATTCTGCTGCGCTTTATAGGTGGCCAAAAGTTCGGCCATGGTCAGCGTATCGCTGTGGTCATTGGTCGCCAGGATGAACACCCCGGTCTGGTTGCGGGCCTCTTCAACGCAAGCCAGGCTAGTTGCCGCCAACCCAGTGATTTGAAACTGATGGCCAATTGGCTCTTCGCCACGCTTGGGTCTGCCACGTCCTGTATAAACGGGTTCACCTACCACTTCGGCATCCAGTTGCAGCAGCATCAAGCTGGCGGTAAAACAGCTCAACTCAGCTTGGGCATCCGCCTCACAAGCAAAGCGTCGGGCACACAATTTGGCGAAGGCTTTGAGCTCGCGGGTACTGTCTTTGAGCAGGTTTTTGGCCAATGTCTGCTGCTCGCGGTGGCTGGCTTGTTCGCTGCGCACCAGCAACCAACGTTGCGCGACCCCGGCATAATTCGCGTGTTGCCAACGGCCATGATAGCCATTGCCCAGAGCGGTCAGCGGTTGTGCACCTATGGTTGCCACGGCCTGCTTTGCCTCATTGAGAGTG
>NZ_JBFODS010000096.1:0-58142 GCF_040908445.1 Aeromonas sp. R10-2
GTTGTTCCTGTTGTTCCTGTTGTTCCTGTTGTTCCTGTTGTTCCTGTTGTTCCTGTTGTTCCTGTTGTTCCTGTTGTTCCTGTTGTTCCTGTTGTGACAGGAAGGAACGCTTGTCGGGTGGGGCAATCACAAAAGCAAGCTAGGGGGCGGGTGCTGGCAATATGAAAAGCTGTGATGTTCCATCAGGGCTTTGCAAACCGGGGGATGAGAGAGTGGATGATCTGCCACTGCGTGGCTCTGGCTCACTTGTCGACATAGGTGTTTGCGTTTGCCGGAAAGCAAAAAACCGACCCTGAGGTCGGTTTTTTTAAATTTGGCGGTGAGGGAGGGATTCGAACCCTCGATACTATCCACGATTATGTAAA
Organism: Aeromonas sp. R10-2; assembly: GCF_040908445.1. Classification (NCBI taxonomy): domain Bacteria; kingdom Pseudomonadati; phylum Pseudomonadota; class Gammaproteobacteria; order Aeromonadales; family Aeromonadaceae; genus Aeromonas; species Aeromonas sp. R10-2. The sequence goes on from NZ_JBFODS010000096.1 coordinate 366, forward strand.
CCACTGATTTCATTGCGATGCAATGACTTGTAACATTGCCGATTGTACCACTAGTTTGTACCACTAGACGCATTAGATCACTTACTGCTAAACCCAATGCAATCCATTAACTCAGGGCCTCAAGTTAGCTACTACGACTCAATTTTTGGGCTGATACTCTTGAAAATATCGTTCTGCTAAAGCTTCAGCCTTGCCTAATTCTTGTTTGTTGAGTTTTTTTTCATGCTCATGGAGCACATGACTACTTACAGAGTCACCATTTGCTGACGCTGTCAATAACCAAGCATACCCTTCAACTAAATTATTCTCACCTAGCAGATAGTAACTAACAGCACGTTGTGCCTGGGCATGACCTTGCTCAGCAGCTTTCCGCCCCCAAGCATAGGCTTGCGTTTTACTCCGAGGAATTCCGTGCCCGTAGTAATACATATTGCTGAGTGCAAATTGTGCATCAATATGGCCTTGCTCAGCGGCCTTTCTATACCACATAACAGCTTGCTTATCATCAACTTGAACAAAAGCCGATGGAGCTTGTTCGGTTAACGGGCCAAGGTCCATCAGAGGAGCTTGATACAAACGTCCCAGTTGATATTGAGCTTGGGCATACCCTTGATCTGCTGCTTTAATGATCAGCTCCACACTCTTCTTTTCATCCTGAGGTATCCCTTTACCTAAAGCATACATCCTAGCAAGCTCATACTGAGCTAGTGCATAGCCTTGGTTTGCGGCGTTACGATACCACTTCACAGCTTGCTTATCGTCTTGGCTTACCCCTTGCCCTTGTTCATACATCCAGCCTAGTGCGTATTGCCCATCAGCTTCCCCTTGCTTGGCTGACTCTTGAATTCGTTGAGCCATTGCGGCATCAATTTCAGTCCCTGTCGCCTCAGTAACCCCGCTCAGAGCTATGCTGACCACTATTAGTAGAGCTGTTAATAATCCCTTTTGGGAGAACATAGAGTTTCCTTTGAACAATGTTTCTAAACATAAACTTGGCGATGGTGGTCGTTACCTCTGACCAACTATTCGATGTACACTCGACACGCTTATTCCTAGCCGTTTCGCAACAGATGCCTTAGCGATGCCCTGCGATAGAAGATGCAGCACCTCATCCCGCTTCTCCATCGCTGTCGGCTTCCGGCCCTTGTAGACCCCTTTGGCCTTAGCCAAGGCGATTCCTTCCGCCTGACGCTCCAGCATGATTTCCCGCTCGAACGTGGCGATGGCCCCGATCATGGTCAGCATTAGCTTACCTGTCGGAGTGGCCGTGTCGATGCCTAGATTCTGGATCTGTAATGTTACCCCTTTGGCGTGTAACTGGTCTGTGATCTCCAGCAAGAGCCTAGTTTACCAAATATCTCGACTGGCTTGATGCCCAGCATACAAGCTAAAGAAAAAGGAGCTCTGATGTGAGCTCCTTCAAGTCTACTAGGCTAGAATCGCCACTGCCGGAAACAGCAGAAGCACATGGAACACCAACAGGATCGGGGTCGGATAGCCCTGCACCTTCCCCAGCTCCTCTTTTACCCCCTCTGATAACGCATCGCTATTACGGTAGCAAGGCAGTACGAAGAGCATGGCAAAACCGAGGTAGACCATACCGGCACCTATCTGGCCCACAGCTTCGTACTGTGACATCGCGAAATCAATCAAGGGGTTCCCAGCCATGCCATCACGTTTAAAGCGGATAAACCATCCGAACATGATGCCTGCTGTTGTCATACCAACCGACGCCAGGGCAATGACTCGCAGCTTACTCTGAGCCATCCCTATCGCCCTAAGCCGCTTTTCGAGGCAGATAAAGCTGATCAGGGCCCAGTGGAATGACCAAAAGGCCGCGACCAACAGCATGATCGGCAAGCCTGGGAAGCGATTTGACCGAAAGCCTGCCATTCCCAACCCAAAGTAGAACACGATGACAACCACCGCAGTTAACCATATTCCCCACAAGTGAGCCTTCAACATCCCCGAGAGGTAGGCGTTGTAACTGCAAATGCCCCCCCGCTGGTAGGGATTATTGTTGACCTCACTCGAATCTAGCTCAGGGTCTCTACGCAGCGACTGCTTCAGCCACAGACGATAACGGGCCCATTTGCTCGCCATCTGTGTCGAAAACGTCTCCCGCTGCTCGAAGAACCGGCCGGACTCTTGTTTCGTCTTCTCTTGTTCCATGTAGTTTTCCTTGTTGTCAAAACTATTCATTCGCCAGACAGTCCACGCAAGATCCGCTGCACACTGGAGAGACTGATCCCCGTTCGACGTGCGATTTCGGCCTTGGCTAGTCCCCGTTCAGCGAGTGACAGCACCTCCTCCCCTTTAGCCATGGCGGTCGGCTTGCGACCTTTGTAGACCCCACGCTGTTTTGCCATAGCAATCCCTTCTGCCTGACGCTCCAGCATCAGCTCCCGCTCAAACGTGGCGATGGCACCGATCATGGTTAACATCAGTTTTCCGGTAGGTGTCGAGGTATCGATACCCAGATTCAAAATCCTCAGAGCAACCCGCTTAGCGTGCAGGTACTCCGAGATCTCCAACAGGTGGCGAGTGTTGCGAGCCAAGCGATCCAGCTTGGTCACCATCACTACGTCTCCCTCACGAACAAAATCCAGCATCAACGCGAGCTGAGGGCGGTCATCCTTGGCACCGCTCACCTTCTCCCTGAATATCTTGCTGCACTCGGCCAGAGCCTGAAGCTGGGCATCCAGGCTCTGGCCCACAGTGCTGACACGTGCATATCCCACCAGTGCCATGGTCTCCTCCTGGTCAATAGGGCAAGGTACACTGACGCGACCGGTCAGAAGGTCGAAAGGAACCCATATGACCGGCAAAAAGTGGCACTTTCGCTCGCGTCACACGGGCTTGGTCTATTGACCTGTGCCAGTGATACAAATGAAAGCGGGCCGCTCCGTGATGGAGGGCCCGCAAGGGTTGTCAGCCAGATAGCTCTGGCTGCTTTATCTATTGGTCATGCAGGGTGCCGACCGAGGGATCTCAATGACGCGTCGCCCCGCCCGGCATCCGCAATACCTTGGCCAGCTCCTCGGCATGAGCCTTGTCACGGGCGATTAGGCGGATCATCAGGGTTCCCCCTGCAATGGCAACCAGAGTCACCGAGGTCAGGATCATTTTGTTCATGGGTAGTCCTCTTCGTTCATGTTGTAGAAGTGTGGCGGCATGTAGCGAGCCATCATCGCGTTGACGATGACAGACGCGAACGCCGTCAGGGCTGCCTTCAAGGCGTCCAGCAGCAAGGTTTTCATGAAGTCATTCATAGCGATTACTCAGGGGTTATCTTCAGGCGGTAGACCTCCATCCGGTGATAGTCGAGAAAGTTCCTCTCCCAGAGCCGGTAGAGGTCCATGGTGGTGGCCAGCGGCCACTCTCCACACCAGAGCTGTGAGGCCAGCCCGGCGTTGAAGTCAAAATCGAGATCCTTGACCAGCTCGCCACCGAGGTAAGTGAACTCGGTGACGTAGGCCATCCCCCAGCTACCAGCCCGTTTTTCCAGACGGATTTCGACCGGACGGTAACCGCCCGTGTCGGCGGAATAATCGGGACTGCGGAAGTTGAGGGTCAGGGCAGTGGCATCGGGGTGGAGGTCGATTAACTTGGCGAACAGGGCCTGTAGCGGTTTGGATGGGGTCATAGCAGCCCCCTGTCGGCAAACGAAACGATGTCGTGCTGTCCCACCACAAAGTGGTCGAGCACTCGCACGTCTACCATCTCGAGCAGATCCTTGAGACGAGTAGTAATCGCTTTGTCTGCGTCTGAAGGGTCGACCATACCGGAGGGATGGTTGTGGGCCAGTATGACCGCTGCGGCGTTTCTGTTGAGGGCCGCCTTGACCACCTCACGGGGATGAACAGTGCCCGCATTGATGGTGCCAAAGAACAGCTCTTGGTAATCGAGCAGTCGGTGTTGATTGTCGAGCAGCATGACGGCGAACACTTCCCGCTCGTACTCCCCCATCTTGAGCCGAAGGAAATCTGCTGCCGCTTTGGGCTGAGTGAAGGCGTGGCCCAGATGCCGCTGTCGGCTCTCCAGAATGGCCAATGCCTGATTGATGATGTGATCACTCTGTCCGGGGTGATCGTCGTAGTGATGTGTCATAACAGTAACCTCGCGTCGTTTTGGTACACGAGTTACTTATGCCAGGGGGCCTGGTTGTTATTGAATCCGAACGGGACTGGTATAAGGGGTGCAGGGGCCCACATTCACCTATGAGCCCTCTTAAAACTTTTTAGACGGATTTCACGGTTTTCCCTTTCATGACGCGATATGTTTCCACTTATGGTCAAAAAGGAGGGATAAAAACCCACTTGAGACCATTTGTTAGCAATACAGTCTCGTTTTGTGTGAAGGAGAACACCAGTGGCAACTACTCATTTTATCCCCGCTCAACCCAGTGAGTACGGTTACATCATTGTCGAACCAAATGACAACGGAGAAACAACCCTTGAGCGTTATCCATTGCTCGGGTACGCCGTCAAGATTACAGAAGGCAAGCCAGAAGACTTCAAGATACAGACACAGCCAGTCTGCACAACAGGTGAGAGCTTCACCCCGAACTTCATCCAGCGCTATGACGGCACCTTCAGCCGAGCTGATGGCGAGTACCTCTGTCACTCCCTGTCAGAGATGATGAATCTTTTCGGTTTCGAAGCAGATGATCTGCATACTCTGCCCCCGGCAAATGCCAAAGAGCTATCAGGATACGTCTGGCGCCCACTGCGAAATCCGCAAAGCTAATATCTGCTGATTTTGGATCTGGCCCTTTTGCCCGCCACCAAAGGCAAAGGGGCCATTTCGGATGTTCAATCTGCTGAAATCTCATCTGTTTATAGAACTTTTTCTGTATGGAATCTCGTAGAAAAAGTTCTTAAATCTGCCAAAAATTCAGCAGATCGGCAGACCTCCTCGACCTACCTAGCTACCTAGCTACCTAGCCCTAGGATGTTGTTGCCACTTCCTTTGCTCGGTCTCGTTGCCCGCTGAAGGAGCACGTCAACCCTGACATGCCTCTCCAGAAAACGCCTACTGGCTCTGTGTCCGTAATGACTGATGGCCAGCCAACCCCTCGAGCAGCAAGTCCAGCAGCATATTCTGCAACGCCTTGGCCTTATCGGGGTGAGAGAGGTACGTCAGCGACATGCCCTGCTGGGTTTCCATTCGTCCGATGACCGCTTCATCCACCGCATTTGGAAAATCGCCATGCAGAATCGATTCCCGTGGGTTATTGCGGACCTGCTCCATCAGGGGCCCGTTTTCACTCAGCTTAGTCACCATTCCCTGCACCCAGTCGAGCTTGTCCCCATCAGTCACTTCCAGGCCAAACAGATCGTTCATCCGAGCCAGCAGCTCGGAGAGGAAATCCTTCTTCTCCTCTTTCGGCTTGGCACTGCCGAGGGATGCAATGCCCTCCAATCCATAACCGGCAGCATTCTCTTTGAGTTGCAGATCCTGGGTCCGCTTGGCCTTGAGGTGGTAGTGGCTCAGCATCACCGAGGAAAGGTCTACTTGCTCTTCATCCAACACCTCTTCCCGCAGCAGGGGCAGCAGGTGGCGTGCAAAGACACACAGCCGCTCCATGTCGTAATCGTCGAAGGGGGTGATCTGGGAGACAAACTCATAAAACCGCACATAGCCGTTGAGGTTCTTCTTGAACAGCTCCAGCACCGAACGGGCTTCCCCTGCCTCTTTCAACCGCCGCTCGGCGTTGGCCTGATCGCTACCTGATCCGCCCTGTTCCATCAGCCATTTGAGCTGGGTCCGACACTCCCGAATAGCATCGATGGCCAGCCGGTAACGCTTGGCGAAGCGATCTCTGGCCGGAACGGCGTGCCGCAAGAAGGCATCGGCCCCCCGTTTGGGGTCGAAGTAGGCATCGGTAAACGCCACCACCTCGGGCCAGGTGAAGATCCCTTCGCCCTTGAGCTTGTGGAACAGGTCATAGATAAGGTTCGGGTCCGACACTGAATCCAGCGTGGCGGTTTCGTAATACTTTTGGAACTCTTCCAGCACATCCTGCGGGTCGTTCACGAAGTCGAGCACATAGGTACTCTCCTTGCCCGGATAGGTGCGATTGAGCCGCGAGAGGGTCTGGATGCAGTCCACCCCGGTTAAGCGTTTGTCCACATACATGGCACACAGCTTGGGCTGATCGAACCCGGTCTGGAACTTGTTGGCCACCAGCATCACCTGATAGTCAGCCGTATCGAACGCCTTACGCATGTCCCGGCCCTTCAGCTCCGGGTTCATGTTCCGCTCGTTCCACGTCTGTCCCTCGTCCTCGATGTCGCCCGAGAAGGCCACCATGGCCCGAATGGCTTGATAACCCTGGACCTTAACGTACTTGTCGAACGCCAGCTTGTAGCGGACCGCCTCCATCCGGCTGCTGGTCACCACCATCGCCTTGGCTTGACCGGCCAGCAGCGGTGCAACGTGCTGGCGGAAGTGCTCGACTATCACCTGCACTTTCTGGCCAATGTTGTGCGGGTGCAGCCGGACCCACTGGGATAGCTTGCGCTTGGCCTTCTTGCTGTCCACTTCTGCATCAGCCGCTTCGCTCTCCATCGCCAGCTTATAGGCCAGTTGGTAGCTGGTGTAGTTCCGCAGCACGTCAAGGATGAACCCCTCCTCGATCGCCTGGCGCATGGTGTAGACATGGAATGGCTCGGGTTTGTTCTCATCAGAAATGGGCAGATGGGGCTTGGGCGAGCGACCGAACAGCTCCAGCGTCTTGGCCTTCGGGGTAGCAGTGAAGGCGAAGTAGCTGATGTTCTGGCTGCCGCCACGGGCAGCCAAGGTCAGGTTCATCACATCCTCGGCCGAGAGCTCTTCTTCATCATTCAACTGCTCGGCCATCAACACCTCACGCAGCTGACGGGCAGTCTTGCCGGTCTGGCTGGAGTGAGCCTCGTCGGCCACCACCGCAAAGCGGCTGGATTTCAGGCTGGAGCTCTCCTGAATCGCCTTGAGCACATGGGGGAAGGTCTGAATGGTGACGATAATGATGGGAGTGCCGCTGGTCAGTGCCTCGGCCAACTGAGCAGATTTGCTGCCATCCCCCTCTTCCCGATTAATGCGGGAGATCACCCCGGATGCGTGATCGAACTGAGCGATGGTCTCCTGCAACTGGCTATCGAGCACGGTCCGGTCGGTGACGACGATGACCGAATTGAATAGCTTATCCCCGTCACTGACTCGCCGCAGCGACGCGAGCTGATGGGTCAACCAAGCGATAGAGTTCGACTTGCCCGAGCCCGCCGAGTGCTGGATCAGGTACTTCTGGCCGCTGCCTTCTTGGCTCAACGTTGCAAGCAGCGTCTCCACCACCTTCCACTGGTGATAGCGGGGGAAGATCATCGTCTCTTTCTTCTTGAGACGGCCCAGTGCGTCCTCTTCGTGCTTCACCTGCAGATGCAGATAGCGACCCAGAATATTGAGGAAGGTCTCGGGTGCGAAAATCTCCTGCCATAGGTACTCGCTGGCGAACCCTGTCTCAGGCTGATCGTTCCCCGCACCGCCTTGGGCTGTGCCACGGTTGAACGGCAAGAAGAAGGTATCTGCCCCAGCCAGCCGGGTGGTCATCGCCACCTCGAACTGATTGACGGCAAAGTGCACCAGCGCCCCCCGCCTGAAGGCCAGCAAGGGCTCACGCTTGCCCGCCGTCACCAATGGGCGGTCGACGCGGTACTGCTGCTTGGCGTTCTCCAGGCTCTGCTTGAAGCACGACTTGAGCTCCAGCGTTGCCACCGGTATGCCGTTCAGGAACAGGGTGAGGTCGAGTCGTCCATCATAGCCGTGAGGGCTGTAAACCAGCTCCGGCACCACCCGCAGCCGGTTCTTGGCATACCGCTCAACCAGCTCTGGGTTAAGGTCATGGTCGGGCTTGAAGGTGGCCACGGCCAGCCGATGCCCTCGGTCCTCTACTTGATGACGGAGTAACCACAAAGTACCCCGCTCATCGCTCTCAAGGGATCGAGCCACGGCGTTGAGCAGATGACGCTCTGGCTCCTCACCGTAGGTTTTACAGTATTTCTGCCACCCCTCTGGCTGGCTCTCCTGCACATAGGCGATCAAATCTTCCGGATAGAGGGCTCGCTCTTTGTCATAGAGTGCCGACTCACCGACCAACCAACCTGATGCGACCAGTTGCTCGATGATATGATCCTGAAATGCCTTCTCCCGAGCCCTATTTTCCAAACTGAGGTCCAGGCTCATGGCTGACCCCCTCGGGCCAGCAGTACCTGATAAAGCGACTGCATCGCCGCCAGATGCCCCGGCAGACGGCTATAGATCTCGACCGCAAGAGCTTCCTTGTAGGTATGCGAGGTCAGGTTGCGATCTTTGAGCATCGACAACCAGACCGTCTCATCGGCCAGCCAGTGGGCCGCATAGGCTTGGCTCATGCACTCACGGGGGGTATTGGCTTCGATACCTTCCGCCGCCAGCGCCTTTTTCAGGGTCTTCCAGGTCAGTTCGATACAGAACTCGAAGCGTTGGATGCTGGCATCGACCACCAGCGGTTGGCTCGCGTCATAGCTCAGGGATTCGGCGAGACGTTGCAGGGCGTTGCCAAGGGCAACCAGATTCAGATCCAGACTCATTGCACTTCCTTAAGGCGTCATTCGTCGGTAGAGAGGCACCCTGTCACGCAGGATGGCCTGATACAGCAGGCTCTGGGGCGACTCCTCATCGAGTCGCACACAATCGATAGGGAGCAGGGTATCGGCCTCATCGATGATCGCCAACACCTGCTGCCATTGCGCCTCGCAGGCACCGGGGCACTCGATGGCGAGATCGATATCGGAGCGTTCACGCTGCTCACCCCGGGCTCGCGAGCCAAATAGCCAGATCGCCTCGACAAACGGTAATCTCGCCAGTGCCTGTAGAAATTGGTAATCGGCAAGCTGCATACCAGACCTCAGTATTTCTTATGCTCATTGGCTTGGCTGTAGAGAAGGAATTCCATCTGCGACATGATACGGGCTTCTTCACGTAGACGGCGACCCTGATCGCGGCAAAACAGTACCCGGTTGGCATCGACAATCGCAAAGGCAAGCGGAATGGGCGCCTGATTGATATCGACCACCGATAACTGCCCCTCGGCCAGCCCCAAGGCTCGCTGCCAGTCGAGGGCCAGCAACTCGGGCCGCAACCGGTTATCCAGAGAGTCAACCAATTTGACGGGGTCGAAGGCTACCGCCAGATCCCAATCGCTATGGGGCCCAGCGTTCCCCTTGGCGTGGGAACCATAGAGCCACAGCACCATCACCTCGGGGTGAGCGGCGGCGAGTGCGGCTAACTGTGTGGTGAGGGTAGGCAGAGTCATACCATTCACTCCTGTGCGAGAAAACGAGAAGGTCTGATAACGCGATCGTCCGATTACGCTTCGCTAATCGAACCTACGGGCTCACCAGCAGCAGATCGATACGATCTTGCTCGCGAAATACCTGCAGGTCGTCGTAATCGCAGAGATCGATATCGAGCAGAGAGACTTCGCCACTACGTCGATCCGGCAAGTCATAGAGCAACCTTGAAAGCAGCGACTCAAAGAAGCGAGAGCCCAAACCATGGGGCTCACGGGGATTGAAGAGGGTGCCGAAAAAATGGGAGTGGCGGATCTCCTGACGCACCATCCCCATTGCCTCAAACAGATTGAACTCGGAGACCATGCCCCCCAGCTTATCGAGCTCCTTGCTATCGAAAATCAGCTCGGTCAGCCAGCGGTACTGCTCGTCATTGCTGGCTGGTGCGATAGCATCAGTCGCCTCGGTTGGCGGCATTGAACTCATGCTGCTGCCTCTTCTGCTGGCGGTGTCCAGCCACGCAGATCGATCTTGCCGGTCACGGCGGCGGAAATCAGGGCGGTACGGCGTTCTTGCATCAGTTTGATTGCGGTATCCGCCTTGCTAATTAAAACTGAGAAGGTTATCCGATGAGTTTTTATTTCAGATAGAATTGCTTCGACTTCACCCGATGGAGGTAGAGGTATCACAATTGACTTAACGATGTCAGTATTAAGGTTAGGCTGCCCCGAGCCTTGCTTTATGCGTTCTCGGAGATTATCAGTCAGGGTCGATAGGTAAAAGTAAGCATATTCAGTGTTTACAGAAAGTTTTTCAAAACCAACCACACCATCATTGGCATTTGCATCTATTGATAATATTTTAGGCACACCAAGAGTTGCTCCACTGTTTGACAGCAAAAGCGTACCTCGCTTGAATACTCTGCTCTGTTTACTTCCTTTTTCAGTAAGAAAGCTCTCCGTGCTTTCTAAATACACTTCTTCATCTTTAGTAATCTCTGCAACTGTGACCCAAGGAGAATAGTCGCCATCAAAAAGTTCGGGGTCACCAGCTGGGCGAGGAGAACCGCCTCTTACAACATTAGAAATAAATCCGAACTTAGTGACATTCCAATGCTCGGGTACTTGGCCGAGCCACTCGACGCCGGAGTCTTTCATCGGGGCATCGGGGTTGAGACCCTTGGTGACGGCGTGGGAGATCACCGCTTGCCGTTTCTCTTTCAGCAGTTCGATCAGCCGCTGCTGCTTGGCAATCAGCCGATCAATCCGTGCGGTTTCATAGTCGAGGAAGGCTGCAATTAGACTTTGCTCCTTTACCGGTGGTAAAGGAACCAATGTATCGGCTAAGGGACCAAGATTTAAAGCTCTGAACGTTGCCCCACCAATAGAGCTTTCCCACTGCTGGTAACTCGACAATGACCTTAAACACCAGAAAAAGTATCGAGTATCATGATTAATCGCAATTGCGATTCGTGCAGTTCCCTGTGTAAGATTTGCTCCCCGTAAACTATCAGGAACTATCATTAACTTACCAAAACTCGGGCCAATAGAACAAATTATGTCCCCACTATCGACCATGCTTCGACGATAACTTTTTGCAATTTCGTCAGACGTTTTTAATAGCTCAATGCCTTCTTTTATTCCATCCTCATCTGTCATATCAGTGGGTCGAACGTAAGGAATCCCATCTTCAATGTTTGGTCCGGCTTGAACAATACCATAAGTTATTGGTCTCTCTGCCGAGACAACTCTTTTCAATGCAGTCCAAGACCATGCAATAGGTACTTTGCCAAACCAGACAATCCCTGAATCCCTATATTCTGAATACGGCTTATATTTACCCACCAACTTTTGCTGAGACGCTACAACGACTTCGCTCATGAGTGTACCTCCGCCAGCAACTGCATAATCTCCTTGGCGACCGCATCGAGATCGGCGTCGATGGCTGCTAGCTCCCGGGGCGGCTGGTACTGGTAGAAGTGGCGGTTAAAGGGGATCTCGTAGCCAACGATACCCACCTGGCCATCGAGCGGGTCGGTTTTACTGGTGTCTATCCAGGCATCCGGCACATGGGGCAGCACCTCACGCTTCAGATATTCATGGATGTCTTCCCCCAGCGGCACATTTTCGTTATCCCGCAGATCGGAGTTGGCTTCCGGCTCGCCCTTGGTTTTACACACTTCAGCGGCATCGTCCTGCTCAGCCAAATGGCTTACCAGCAGTTTGAAGGCCGGGGCTGGCAGCTTGACCTCACCTAGCAGCTTGGTCAGTTGCTTTTTGAATTTGTCGCGAGAGAGCAACTTGGCCTCAGCAAACTGGCCCAATGCTGTCAGAATGGCAGACTGCAGGGTGCCATCGAGCTTGGCCCACCCCTTATCGGCAGTGAGGCTGGCAAGGCGCTCGGCATCCTGCGGATAGAACGCCAATTTCAGTGGCCGCTCCACCGTGATACGGCGATAACCGAAGGCGGTGGTGGGGAAAATCTTGGCGATCGGGCTCGCCTCGAAACGGCTGGCGAGGCGGACGATTTGCTCAATGGCCTCGTCGCTCAATTGCTTACGCTTGGAGCCCAAGGATTTTCGCATTGGGCTGTGCATGTCGCTGGCGTTGATCAGCAGCACCTTGCCCTTACGCTCGGCCGGTTTGTGGTTCGACAGCACCCAGATATAGGTGGCGATGCCGGTGTTGTAGAACATGTCGGTGGGCAGGGCCACCAGGGTATCGAGCAGGTCGTGTTCCAGGATGTAGCGGCGGATCTCGCTCTCGCCGCTGCCCGCTCCACCGGTAAAGAGCGGGGAGCCGTTGAGGATGATGCCGATCCGGGCACCCTCCGGCTTCATCTTGGCGATAAGATGTTGCAGGAACAACAGTGAGCCGTCAGAGACACGGGGCAGACCTGCCCCGAAGCGGCCGCTGTGGCCCTTTAGCAGGTGTTCGTCCCGCACTTGCTTCTCGACCTTCTTCCAGTCCACCCCGAATGGCGGGTTGGAGAGGCAGTAGTCGAACTTCTCCAGCGGCAACTGGTCGTCGGAGAGGGTATTGCCCAGCTTGATGTTGCTGATGTCCTGCCCCTTGATCAGCATGTCGGCCTTGCAGATGGCAAACGACTCGGGGTTGAGCTCTTGGCCGAAGGTGGCAAGTCGTGCCGCCGGGTTCAACTCGTGCAGGTACTCCATGCCGCAGGAGAGGAAGCCGCCGGTGCCCGCGGTGGGGTCATAGATGGTTCGCACCACGCCTGCCGTCGTCAGGGCCTCGTCATCAGCCGCAAACACCAGCGAGGTGGTGAGCCTCACGATATCGCGGGGGGTGAAGTGCTCCCCGGCGGTCTCGTTGGAGCTTTCGGCAAACTTGCGGATCAGCTCCTCGAACACCAGACCCATGTGGTAGTTATCGACGGTCTCGGGGGAGAGATCGACGTTGGCGAAGTTGCGAACCACCTTGTAGAGCAGGTCGGCATCTTCCAGCAGATCGATGCTGGCGGCGAAGTTGAAGTGCTCGAACACCTCGAACGCCTCACGGGAAAAGCCCCGCACATAGGCATCCAGGTTGTCACCGATCTGCTTCTCGCCAAGGTTGTCCAGGGTGAGCTTGGCGGTGTTGTAGAAGCTCTGCCCGGCGCTATTTAGCAGCAACTTATGGCGGGCCAGCTCGGGCATGGCCTTGGTGCTCTCTGCGGTGGCCAGCACCTTGTCACGGGTCGGGGCCAGCACGCACTCAAGACGACGCAGGACAGTGAAGGGCAGGATGATGCGGCCATACTGGGACTGTTTGAAATCACCTCGCAGGAGGTCAGCCACCGACCAGATAAGGTTGGCAAGGGATGAGATATTGGTTGTCATGGAAACCCCGTGGAACGCTCGAAATAGCGTGATCCTATCACAGCATCTGGCCTCCAGTCGTGGCCTCGGAGCAGGCTGCGTAAATCTGCCGTTTTTGATTTTCCCGTTTGGCCCGCCAACAAGGGCAAAAGGGCCAATTAGGGTGCTCAATCTGCGGAAATTTCAGCATTTTATAGAACTTTTTCTGTATGAGACTTCGTAGAAAAAGTTCTTAAATCTGCCAAAATTTCAGCAGATCGGCAGACCTCATATCCTACCTATTTGGCGGGGGCGGAGGGCAGCAATCAACTTAGCAAGGGATGTCACTACATCACCTGTTGTCAATCATTAGAATATTTCATGAATAGCCGTTTTTGCGTTGTTCACAACGAAAACTCGAAATGGGACCTTGGGGAGGAAAAAAGAGGGGTTGTATTGCTTCTGCCGATCCGTATAGTCGGGGTTGTCGGCGGGCAGACGCCCCCGCACATCGCACCTTGGCTCACGCCATAGGCCCACGGGGGGCGCTGTTACCCGACCTGATTACCGCCGCTTGGAACACACACAACCTAATTTTAGTTCCACAGCAGCGGTCCTCTAAGAGGAGAGACACCATGTCTCAATCCACTCAATTTGACCTTGAATTTGCCCTGGCCGATGCTGGCCACTCCCTGACTATCGACTTTGCTGCCATCAAAGAGCAGTTCCCCATTATGGATGTCGCCTCGGCCCTGACCGGGCAAGACGTCAAGAAAGTCGGCTCCAACACCTATCGACTGGATGATGCCAGTTGCCCACTGTGCGGCCATAATGATTGCTTCACCCTCTATCCTGACGACGATAGGTTTAAGTGCTTTAGCTGTGATGAACATGGGGATGTGCTCGATCTAGTCGTCAAGTGCGACAAAGCCCGTAGCCCTGCTGATGCAGCCCGCTTGCTCCTGCTGGGAGAACTGGCAGTCACCCCAACCGTTCGCAAAGTGGTGAAGCTGGAGCAGCCGATCTACACGGCCCCACCTGCTCGCCTGCAAGAACTCTTCAATCTCGCAGCTAGTCACTATCAGTCCCGTCTGGATGTAGACGAACTGATGGAGCGGCGTGGCCACTCTGAGGAGGTGTTGGTGGGGTTGGATATCGGCTTCTCCGGTGGCCTGAACAAGGTTCTGAAGGATGCAGGGTTCAGCCAAGAGGAGCGACTGGCCTCCGGTCTGGTCAAGCTTCGCAACGATGCCCCAGATCTGCTTCGTGACTTCTTCCCGAGCGGTGTCTATGTGTTCCCGCACTTCGACCGCAACGGACAAGTCAGTCGCTTCACCTTCAAGGACCCGAGCAAGCAGCACCAGTACCAACTGCCGAGCGCCTGTTGGCTTAACGGGGTGCAGTTCTACGGGGAAGAGTGTCTGAATGCTCCAGGTCCTGTCGCCTTGGTAGAGGGGGAGAATGACCGCCTGTCGCTGGTGGATGCCGGTTGGCCGGGCCCTGTGCTGGCTAGCATTGGCACGCTGTCACAGACCCAGCTGGAGTGGTTGAAGCGTGAGCTGGCTGACCGTGACGTCGTAACCTTCTTCGACACTGATGACGCGGGCGACAAGTACCGCTCAAAGGTGGCCCAACTCGGTCTCAAACTGACCCAAGTAAAGCTGCCGGATAGCGTCAAGGACATCGACGAATACCTGCATGGCGACAACCCCTTGCCTCTGGCCGAACTGGTGGCGGCATTCACCCTAGTTGAGCCTGTGGCTGAAGCCGAAGCCGAAGCCGAAGCCGAAGCCGTTCAGGACGATGATCAGCAGCCGGAAGTAGTCAAGGTCATGCCACGTACTGCCATCTTTGAAAACGAGCTCAACGATTCGGCCAACGCTGAACGGTTCGTGCAGATGCACGGGCATAACCTGAAGTTCGTCCCTGAGTTAGGTGGCTTCATCCACTTCGATGGTACGCACTGGACCCAGAATGACTTGACGCCCATGATCCTTGCTCAAACCGTGGGCAAAGAGATCCAGGAAATCGGACAGATGTTGATCAAGCAGGCGTGCAAGAAAGAGGAGCTGTCTTGGGCCTATGCAGTGCTCAGACACGGTTCTAGCAGCCTTAACCGAGCAGGCATTCAGAACATGCTGGAGCTGGCCAAGCCGATGATGACGGCAAGACTGCACGAGCTGAACGCCAATCCGATGCTGTTGGGCACGGCCAATGGTGTCATCGACCTGAAGTCGGGTCGCCTGTTGGCACCGAGACGGGCATTCATGATGACCCACCATAGCCCTGTGGCCTATGACCCAGCCGCCACCTGCCCACGATGGGAGCAGTTCATCGGCGAGATCACCTGTGGCGATGCCGAGTATGCGGCCTTTCTGCAACGTTGTGTGGGCTACTGGATCACCGGCCGCACCGACGAACAGCTCCTGTTCTTCCTCCACGGGGGCGGCTGCAACGGCAAGAGTACCTTCATGTCGGTCATCCAGCAGTTGCTGGGAGAGTTCAGTCGGCAGATCAGCAGCAACGTCTTGCTGTTCAACCGCAACGGCAATACCGGTCCGAATCCATCACTGACCAAGCTGGTGGATGCACGTCTCGTGGTCGCCAACGAGCTGCCAGAGGGGGCCCGTATGGATGAGAACTTGGTGAAGGCCATGACGGGGGATGACGTAATTGTCGCTCGTGCTCCCTACGCCAAGAAGGAGATGGAGTTCCGCCCATCCTTCTCTCTGGTTATGGTGGGTAACCACAAGCCCGAGATCCGCGATACCAGCAATGGTATGTGGCGTCGGATGCTGATGCTGCCCTTCAATGCCTCCTTCACGAAGACACAGTTGGACCCGATGTTAATGGAGAAGCTGCAAGCCGAGATGTCCGGTATCCTCAACTGGGCCATCAAGGGCTGCCAGATGTGGCAGGAGCAGGGCCTCAAGGCGTCCATGCCTGCCAGCCTTAAGGCGGACGTCGAAAGCTACCGTGCCGAGTCAGACCTGGTGGGGTGCTTCCTGGAGGAGTGCAGCCAGGCCAGAGCAGGGGCCAAAGTGCCCATGAGCGAGGTCTACGCAGTCTACAGCCGCTGGGCACAGCAGAACGGTGAATGGGCCATGAAGCAGTTGGCCCTCAAGAAGAAGCTGATTGAGAAGGGCTTTGCTGTCCCCCGCTACAACAGCAAGGCAACCGTCATCGGGTTGACCCTGCTCGACAGCGAGATGGCGGACATGAGCGTAACGCCAAGCCGGGAACAGCGGCCTGAGCCAGGAGCTAACTACACAGTATAACGAATGGGGGGCCTGCGGGCCCCTCTGCCGTTTTTGATTTCCCTGCTTTCCCCGCCAACAAAAGCAAAGGGCCCAAACCAAGCAGTCAATCTGCGGAAATTTCAGCATTTTATAGAACTTTTTCTGTATGAAATCTCGTAGAAAAAGTTCTTAAAAATGCGAAAATTTCAGCATCTCGGCAGACCCATCCTTCCCTTTATCCAGCATCGGCAGGGATGAGAGCCAGCGGGATGGCATCAATGACACCCTTCTTCAAGCTCAGCGTATAGGTGCCGTACCTTCTGCCTGTTGCCGTCCTCTCGCCAGATTGGCTGTGGCCTGTGATGGAGTTCTGTACATCCTCACGTACACCCGTTTCCCGCATGAAGTTGATAAAGGTATGCCGGAAGCTGTGGAACGGTTGAATATCTGTTCGCTCAATTTTGAGCTTTTCACGTAAATACCGCTGCCACCAGACTCCCAGTCGCACATGGTAGTTCTGCTTGGGACCAGAGGGTTGCAACAGGGGGAAGAGACGACCATCGGCAGGCAATGAGCGGAGGTAGTCCAGCAGGCCCAGCGCCAACAGATGGGGGTGTACTGGAATGTCTCGGTTACTGCTGCGGTTCTTGACGCTCTGGTCTTCTCGCAACTCCGCCACCCGGAAGAACCAGACGCCATCCTGCTGTATGACATCCGCTACGTAGAGCTGGCAAATCTCCTCGGCCCGAGCCCCTGTGTAGTAGAGCATCAGCGGCACCCAGTAGTGAGCCTCCCCGAATCGGGTATGCTGAGTACGTCTGGCAAACAGCGGGGAACCGAACATGGTTGCCAGCTCGGTCGAAGTGTACGGGCGCTCCGGCTCAGCCAGCGGGTTGATGACGCTTTCCGTGTACTTAGCCCCGTGAGCAGGATTGAACTCTAGCAGGCCATCGTCCACCGCATGACCTAGCACCGCTGACAGGGCTCGTCCCAGTTTCTTGACGGTAGCAGCAGTCAGACGAGGCAAACTGTGCTCTGCTGCATAGGCGATCTGCTGGCGTAACGGCATGGCGGACACATGGCGTTTAGGGCGAGCTGGCAGCTGCTCCATCAGGTTGCGGAACTCGGAAACGTCCCTCTTGGAGATGTCTTCGATGCCCTTATCCCCCATCAGCTCGATGAACCGCTCCACGGCGACCTGATACTCAAGGATACGGCCATCGGCTTTCTTCGGCTCTCGCCGCTTGATGGTGGCCTTGTAACGCTCAAACAGGGCAGACAGGCGGATCCCCCGAGTGCTGATTATGGTCACCGTGGTGTCACCAGCAGGAACAAGGGGGATCTCGGGCTGGCCGATACGTCTTTGATTGGCGTTCGTCGCGGTATTCTGTATGACCGCTCTGGAGAGGGCCTTGAACTTGCCCGCCAGCAGCTCGGCGAAAGCGACATAGTTGGCCGAATCGACGCACAGGCGAAGCCCCGTGAGCTGGAATGCCTCGTCGATGTAAGGCTTCATCCAGGTCAGGAAGCGGGCAAGCCCTTTCTGCACATCGCGGGTTCGTTTGGCGTCTTTTTCCTCCTCCAGCTTGGTCAGAATTTCGGTGTAGTCCTCCCAGACCAAACCATCACCATCCCACACCTGACGAATGAAGCGACCACGTACATCAGGCTCGTCCAGTCGCTCTATCATCGAGTTGTACCAACAGTCTGCCGCATTGGAGAGGTCGAGGGGCTGGACCGCTAGATCAATCTTGGCGGCTTCCAGCAGGCGATAAAGTTCATCTAGGACAGGTAGAGCGGCCCGACGTGCTTCAGACTCGTTCGTAGTACTCAGAGAACGACGAAACTCCCACTGGTCGTTAAGCAAAGGGCGTAGTTCTTTGGGGATGACGACACGGGCGTACCATGTGCCATTTCGGTTTTGGAGTAGGTTGCTCATAGACCTCATTTTGTACCACCTTTTTGTACCACCTCGGAAGTGCCGGGATGGAAGGGTTGATCACAAAATCGCTATGAAATCAGGAAGTTTTTGACCTATAAAGAAAAACCCCCGCTCGAAAGCAGGGGTTTTCAATGTGGCGGTGAGGGAGGGATTCGAACCCTCGATACGTTGCCGTATACACACTTTCCAGGCGTGCTCCTTCAGCCACTCGGACACCTCACCAAATTTTCGTTCGCTGCGCTGTTGCGCTGGAACGGGGCGTAATTTAGGGGAAAGGGCTGTGTGGGTCAACCACTTTTCCCCTTATTTTTCATAATCTTTTCCGAATGCCTAACCCTTGCGCAGAATGCCGGTTTTTTAAACCGGATCAGGGCTTGTCGAGGATGATCAGACTGTCCGGCAGCTCGTTTTGATCCCGGGTGGCTGGGAAGGCATCGGTCAGAATGGCGCTAACGCGCTCCACGCACTCCAGAAAACCCTGTTCGATCTCCCTGTTGCGCACTCGCGCCACGAAGTCGTCGATGATCTCCTGCCACTGGCCGTTGTCGATATGCTGGGCGATGCCATCATCCACCAGTATTTCTACATAGTGCTCGGCGGCCGAGACGAAGATCAGCACCCCGAGTCGGTCGCGGGTGCGGTGCAGCCCTTGCTCGACAAATTGCAGGCGTGCCATCAGGGCCGCCCGGTGCTGGCGAACCTTCTTCGGGATGAGCCGCATCTTGATGGGGGTCCAGTGGAACAGCAGGCTCAGCAGCAGCCAGACCGACCACTGCACCAGCAGGATTTCGTACCAGTCTAGCCAGAAGCCGAGCTGGAACACCAGCAGCGGGGTGAGCATCGCCAGCAGCGCCGCCCAGAGGGTGGGAATGTAGCGATAGCCATCGCTGGCCGGGGCCAGCACGGTGACCAGTTCAGCATCAGTCTCTAGCTCCGCTTCGCGCACCTTTGCCTGAAGCGTGTGGAAGAACTGTTTAGAAATCATGATTTGTCTCTTTACTCCTGTTACCAGCCACCGGAGGCTCCGCCGCCGCCAAAACTGCCGCCGCCACCGTTGAATCCGCCGCCGGAGCGACCACCAAAGGAGCCGGCACCCAATCCACCGGCCATGTAGGACGACCGACGTCGTCCTCCCGGCCCACCGCCACCCCCTCCGCGCAGGTTGTGGAGTACGATCATCGCAATCACCACCAGAATAAACAGCCAGGGGCCGCCACCGTTGTCACTCTTTGGCTGCTCGACCGGCTGATATTCTCCGGCGAGTGCCTTCATGATGCTCTGGCTGCCCGCCATGATCCCGGCCACCATATCGCCGCGCTTGAAGGCGGGCAGGATGCGGCCATGGATGATGTTGGCTGCGATGGCGTCGGGCAGGGCGCCTTCCAATCCATAGCCTACCTCGATCCGCACCTTGCGCTCATCCTGGGCGATCAGCAACAGCACGCCATTGTTTTTGCCTTTCTGGCCGATCCCCCAGTGGCGACCGAGCTGGTAGCCGTACTCCTCGATAGTCTCCCCATCGAGGCTGTCGACAGAGACCACCACCAGCTGGATGCCGCTGCGTTTTTCAAAGGCCGCCAGTTGCTGGGTCAGTTGATGGGCCTGTTTGCGGGACATCAGACTGGCTTCATCCACCACCCGTCCGCTCAGCGTCGGGAAGTCGGGTGCCGCTTGCAGGGCAGTGGCCCAGAGCAGCAGACAGGGAAGAAACCAGCGCAGCATCATCTTCATTGGAAGCTGACCTTGGGCGCCTCATCGGCACCGGGTTTGGCACTGAAACTGGGTTTGGCTTCCAGATCCGAGTAGAGCAGCTTGGACCAGATAACGCCGGGGAAAGTGCGGATCTCGGTATTGAACTGGCGCACTGCCTCGATATAGTCGCGGCGTGCCACCGAGATGCGATTCTCGGTTCCTTCCAGCTGGGCCTGCAGGGCAAGGAACTGCTGATCCGCTTTCAGCTCGGGGTAGCGTTCTACCACTACCATCAGGCGGGAGAGGGCGCTGGAGAGCTGGTTCTGCGCCGCTTCAAACTCCTTGAGCTGGGCAGGATCGCTCACCTGCACGCTGCCGACCCGGGCGCGGGCATCGGTGACCGCCTTGAGGGTCTCCTGCTCATGGCTGGCGTAGCCCTTGACGGTGGCGACCAGATTGGGAATGAGGTCGGCGCGGCGCTGATACTGGTTCTCCACCTGCCCCCAGCTCGCCTTGACCTGCTCATCCAGGGTCGGAATGTTGTTCATGCCGCAGCCGGTCATGCCGAGCAGCAGGGTCAGGGTCAACAGGCTCTGCGTGGTTCTGCGCCAGAGTGATGTGGCCATCTTGTTGTTCTCCTTTGGTATTTCGAGTCGATAGTGCGCCATGGATGGTGTACGACCAAGAGTGCACCACCATACCAGCTTGGGGTCAGTTGCCACAACGCACAGGTAGCTCAGGTCGCTTGTTGATACCGGAGACCTTGGGCAGCTGGGGCTTGTCTTTTAGCCAGGATGCCAGCTCTTCCCCACAGCCATTGCCGGGCGGAATGGGAGCCTGGGGTTCACAATCGGGGCTGCCCACCGGGCAGCGCAGCCGCACGTGGAAGTGGCTGAAGTGGCCCACCCAGGGGCGTAGCTTGGCGACCCAGGGTTCGTTACCAGCCTGTTGGCAGACCGCGGATTTGATCACCGGATTGACGAAGATGCGGGCCACCTCGGGTTTGCTGGCCGCAAGCCGCAGCAGGGTGAGCTGCTGGGGGCCAAAGCGGCCTGGCAACATCTTGTAGCTGGGTTCGTCGATCAGCGCCCACTCCTTGGGGGCATCCTGCTCCCACTTGCTGATGGGACGGTTGGCCATGCGAAACCAGATATCGGCATCAAGTCCGGTCTGGTGGCTGCGATGGCCGGAGGTAAAGGGGCCGCCCCGGGCCATCGCCAGATCAGCGATGTAGAGATCCGGCAGCCCGGCCATGCGGGTCTGGTTGGCCAGCGCTTGCAGGTAGTGGATGAGGTCGGGGTGGCCGTAGTAGCGCAGCCGCTTGGTGCGGATCACCTGATAACCCGGCCCTTCGAGGGGCAGGGATACGCCGTTTCTCAGGCAACCGGCGGCATAACCGCCGATGGCTTCCGCTTGCAATACGGTCGCCAGCAACAGGGACGTCAGCATGTGCGTGCTCCTTGTTTTGCTTCGAGTCGGCTCAGCAATACGAACAGACTCAAACATATAAATAAATAGGCCGCGGCCACCAGCAGCCAGATCTCGTAGACCAGTCCGCTGGAGTTGGCCATCTCGGTGCCGACGAAGGTGAGCTCCTGCACCGAGATAAGGGAAACGATGGCGGTATCCTTCACCAACGCAATGAGCTGGCCGGTGAGGGGGGGGAGCATCAGCAGCATGGCCTGCGGCAGGATCACATGGCGCAGCCGCACCCAGGGAGAGAGCCCGAGGCTCTGCGCCGCCTCCCACTGGCCACGGGGGATGGCGGCCAGCCCGGCGCGGACAATCTCGGCGACGAAGGCTGCGCTGATCATGCCAACGCAGAGGGTGCCTGAGATGAGGTTCTCCCAGCGGGCAGATGGGCCAAACAGCGCCTCTTGCCACGGGGAGAGTGATACGGTGCCGAGCCAGCGTGAGAGGCCGCTCGCAGGCAGCAGCTGGTTGGCGATAAAGAAGTAGAAGATGAAGATAAAGACCAGCGGCGGCAGATTGCGGATCAGCTGGATAAACAGGGTCGCGGGCATCACCAGCCAGGGGCGGCGGCTGAAGGCGGCTACCCCCAGCGCAGTGCCGAGCAGCAGCGCCAGCACCATGCCGAGCAGGGCGATGCGCAAGGTGGTGAGCAGACCGCTGAAAAAGTAGGGCAACTCGCCGTGAGGGCCGGGGGTGAACAGCAGATCGAAGGCCTCATGCCAGCGCCACTGATAGGCTACCCCGATGTGCAAGCGGCTGGCCAGCCAGAGGCCAGCCAGCAGCAGGATCAGGGCGATCGTCCCATCCAGCCAGTTGATGTTCCGACATGCCCCACGGACGATGCGCCGGATGGTCTCTTTTAGAGCAATCAGCATCAGGGGTTGGCGACCTGCGCTTCCCACGCCAGCGACTTGAACCAGTAGTCATGGCGCGCCTTGAGCCAGCCATCGGCCTGACGGGCGGCGATCCACTCGTTGAACTGCTCAGCCAGGGCATCATCCCCTTTGCGCAGGGCAAACCCTTCACTCCCCTCAGCCAGCGGTTTGGCAAACGGCATAAAGAGGGCATCCGGGTGGCGCAGCGCCTCTTGCTCGGGTTTCGGGGAAGAGGAGAGGGCGCCGTGGGCGCGGCCGTTCAGCACCTCCTGAAATACCTGTGACTCGTCATCAAACTGGCGCAGGGTGGCCTTGGGGAAGTGTTCTTTTGCCACCTGTACCGGTGAGGCGCCACGGCGTACCGCCAGGATCACCCCGCGCTGGTTGAAGTCCGCCACGGTTTTCTTCTCTTTGGCCATAGTGCTGGAGGCGGCCAACTGCACCCCGGAGTGGGAGTAGGCCTGGGTGAAGCGCACGCTCTTCTCCCGCTCGGGGGTGATGGTGAGGCCGCCGATGATGACGTCATACTTTTTCGCCAGCAGGGAGGGGATGATGCCATCCCAAGCGGTAGGCACGAACTCTACCTGCCAGCCGTTGTCGGTGGCGAGGCGACGGGCCACGTCAATCTCGAAACCGATCAGGGCCCCCTGCTTGTCGCGCATCGCCCAGGGGGCGAAGGTGGACATGCCGACCCGCAGGGTACCGCTCTGCTCGATCTGTGCCTGGGTGTCGGAGGGGGCAGTTTGTGCCAGTGCCGGAGTGAGCAGGCTTGTCAGTAGCAGGGCAGCGCCCGACAGGGTGGTCTTGAATGACAGATTCATGGTTAGCGTCCTTGTTGATCCGGATTCAGGTGACGGGCCAGCGCCCGCGAACAGGCTGACAGCGTCAGGGTTAACAGCAAATAGAGGGCGGCCACGGTAAACCACACCTCAAAGGTCAGAAACGTATCGGCAACCAGAGTACGCCCTTCGTTGGTCAGATCGAAGATGGCGATCACACTCACCAGCGCCGAATGTTTGATAAGGGAGACCAGCTCGTTGGTCAGTGGCGGCAAGGTGATGCGCACCAGCTGGGGCAGGATCACCTTGCGCAGGGTGATGGCCCGTGACAAGCCAAGCGACTGGGCTGCCTCCCACTGTCCTTTGGGAATGGCCTGTACACCTGCACGCAGCACTTCGGCGGTGAAGGCCCCCTGATAGAGGGAGAGGCTCAACACGGCGCAGGCAAGGGGGGCCAATCCCAGCATGGGGCCCAGCAAGAAATAGAGAATATAGAGCTGCACCAACTGGGGCGTGGTGCGCACCAGCGCCAGATAGGCGATGGCGAGCCAGGGGCCGAGCCGGGAGGGGAGCAGCCGCAGGCTGACCACGCACACCCCGACCGCCAGAGTGCCCAACAGGCTGAGCAGCGCCACCTGCAAAGTGACCAGCAGGCCGTTTAGCAAGGGGCCGGCATAAAAGGTTCCCTCATCCCACTCGCCGAGAAAGGGCAACACCCGCGGCCACTGCCACTCATAGCCCATCTGGCGAGCGCCGCTATAGAGCGCCCAGCCCAGTAGCGCAGAGAGCATCACAGAGCCTGACAACCAGCCAAGCAGGCGGGGGCGTTTGAGCCTAGCCATGATAGCTGAGCACCTGTTCGAGGAAGGCTTGGGTACGCGGGTGCCGGGGGGCGTTGAACAGCTGGGCGGGCGGGGCCGATTCGATGATCTTCCCTTCATCCATAAAGAGCACCCGATCCGCCACCTGACGGGCAAAGCCCATCTCGTGGGTGACGCAGATCAGGGTCATCCCCTCGTCAGCCAGCTCGCGGATCACATCGAGCACTTCGCGGATCATCTCGGGGTCGAGGGCGGAGGTGGGCTCGTCAAACAGCATCAGCTCGGGTTGCATGCAGAGGGAGCGGGCGATGGCGACCCGCTGCTGCTGGCCGCCGGAGAGCTGGTGGGGGTACTTGTCGGCCTGTGCCTGAATGCGCACCCGCTCGAGCAGCCCGAGCGCCCGGGCTTTGGCCTCCTGAGGGCGCAACCCCAGGGTATGCACCGGCGCCACCATCAGGTTCTCCAGCACCGTCATATGGGGGAAGAGGTTGAACTGCTGAAACACCATGCCGACCCGACCTTGCAGGCGACGCAAGTAGGCGGGGGTTACCGGCTCGCCAAACAGGAACAGCTGGCCGTCGTCGATCCCCTCCAGCCCGTTGATGGTACGGATCAGGGTCGATTTTCCCGAGCCTGACGGGCCACAGATGACCCACTTCTCTCCCCGTTCAATGGTGAGATCGATGTGATGAAGAGCCTGAAAATCGCCATAGAATTTGTCGACGCTACAAAAGCGCACACAGGGTTGCGAGCTGGTCAAGAAGTGGGTTCCACTGAGAATCATTTACGCCATGGTATTGATTTTATAGGGGGATGACAAAGAAAACCCCCTTGTCAGCATCCTGATGGCTATTCACAATGGCGCCATTTCGTGATGACAGGAGCTTTTCATGCGTATTACATCCTTGCTTGCCGGTTCGCAGGTGCAGCTGTTGATGCCGCCAGCGGTTCGCTATCGCTGCGTCATTTTTCTGCTGTTGCTGGTGAGTTGGGGCGTGGTGGTGGCCTCCTTGTGGGATGGCTGGGGTGCCATGGCGCTGCTCAACTGGGTAGGCGTGGTCTTTGGTGGCATCACCGGGATCATGGTGTCGCTGCCCCGCAGCTGGCAGCCCTGGCGCCTGGCGGAGCTGGGGTGGGATGAACAGCATATCTATCTGCTCAATGGGAATAAGGATGAAGCGCTGGCGCTGCCCCGCAGCCAGCTGGTGGCGCTCGAGCGGGAGCGGCGAGTGGGTCACGACGGCCAGTGGCTCGACTTCAGCCTCGATCTGCAACTGAGTGAAGAGGAGCTGGCTGCGGCCATGACCTTGCTGGATCTCAAGGCGGGGGAGCTGCATCTGGTGAGCCCGTCTGTCTATCGCTTCGGCTTTAAACGGGCCTGGCACGGTCGCCGGATGCTGGCGCAACGGTTGTCAGATCTGCAATTGGCCTGAGTCGACTATTTTCTCGACAATTCCCGGCAAAGCTCAGATACTGCCAGTGACTCGAATTGATCTTGTCTGCACTGTTAACCCAAGAGATCAATCACTTGACGACAGTGTGGAGAAGGCCACGGCATGAAGCCATGGCAGGTCCGGCATAGGGGTTGTGCCCTTACCGTTATGCTGGGAATTGCATAGAGAAGGCACCTTGAATCGAGAGTGGATGGCATGAAGATTTACGTAGGAAATCTGTCGTACCGGATGACGGCCGACGAACTGAAAACCCTGTTCAGCCAGTTTGGACAGGTCGACAAGGTTGATATCATCATCGACCGTGATACCGGCCAGTCAAAGGGGTTTGGTTTTATTGAAATGCCGGTCAATGGTGATGCCGAGAAGGCCATCGCTGGTCTGCATGGCACTGAAGTCGGTGGCCGTACCATCACCGTCAACCAGGCCAAACCGAAGACAGATGCTCCCCGTGGTCGCCCGCAACAGCGCCACCGCTAAGGTACCTCGGCAATAAAAAAACGGCATGGGTTTCCCCCATGCCGTTTTTGTTTCTGGACGTTTTGTTGTGATCAGGGGACGTCGTAACCGAGCGCCGCCTTGCGGATGCGGAACCACTGCTGGCGATTGAGGACGATGGATTCGGCGGCCACGGCGGCAGCAATCCGCTCCCGTTTGCCGGAGCCAATCAATGGCAGCGGCTGGCTTGGCAACATCATTACCCAGGCGTAGACCACCTGCTCGATAGTCTGGGCGCCCACTTCCTGACGGATCTGCTCCAGTTCGGCACGCAGCGGGGCATAGGCGTCATCGCTGAACAGTCGGCCGCCGCCGAGACATGACCAGGCCATCGGCTTGATGCCAAGCTGCTGGCACTGATCCAGGGTGCCATCGAGGGTTCCTTCCTGATGAAGCGGAGAGATCTCCAGCTGGTTGGTGACCAGCGGGAAGGGGAGGCGCGATTGCAGTAGCTCGAACTGACGGGCGGTGAAGTTGGATACCCCGGCGTGCTTGATCTTGCCCGCCTGTTTCAGGGTGATAAAGGCGTCGGCCACTTCATCTGCGTTCATCAGGGGATCCGGGCGGTGGATCAGCAGCAGGTCCAGATGGTCGGTGCCGAGCTTGCGCAGCGAGGCCTCGGCGCTGGCGATGATATGGTCCTTGCCGGTGTTGTAGTGGTTGAGAGCATGCTCCGGCTTGGCGGTGAGGGCGATGCCGCACTTGGTGACGATCTCCATCCGGCTGCGCAGGGAAGGCTCGAGGCGCAGGGCGTGACCAAAGGCCTCTTCGCACTGGTAGCCACCATAGATATCGGCGTGATCGATGGTGGTGACCCCCAGATCCAGATGATATTTCATCAGATCGAGCAGAGCGGCCGGAGAGAGCTGCCACTCCATCAGGCGCCAGTAACCCATGATGAGGCGAGAGAAGGTGGGGCCTAGCGGATGCAGGGCGACACGGGATACAGACATGGTTGACTCCTTGAAAAACACGATGCGAAAACGATGTGCAACATAGATGACTGCGGGCATCTTGGCCTCATGTGGCTGGCAAAGCAATAATGGGCAGTGGCATGATTCGAACTTTGGTTCTGATCGCAGAGTAGGAGAGAGAGTTGGATGGAAGGATTTGCCGAGCGCTTGCAGAGCCTGATCGGGGAGATGAGCGTGAGCGCGTTTGCCCGCAAGGTGGGGCTCAGTGAAGCGCTGATCCGCAAATATTTGAAGGGAGCCGAGCCTGGCCTGGCGCGGGCCAACCAGATCGCCATGGGGGCCAACTGCTCGCTGGAGTGGCTGGCAACCGGCTGCGGTTATCTCTACCGTCAGGCGGAAGTGGTAGACAGGGAGGCGCTGGCAGCGGCGCAGCTACTGCTGGGCGAGCAGCAACCCGGGGTGGGGCTGCCCGATGAGGAGGCACTGGTCACCCTGCTCGCCTATTACCAGTTTTTGCGCACCCACAAGAAAGCGGACGGTTTTCTCGACTTGGCGCTGGCGCGGGAGTTTGGTCGCCATCTGGGGGAAGCGTGATGAGGGGCATATTACCCTTTAGTCGTGTCACGGCCGGTTGATTATTCTGATACGCTCTAAGCAAGATTACTCTCCATGGAATGGGCGATGAGCTACTTGATCCTCGGAAGTGGTGCGCTGGGCTCGGCGCTGGCAAGAGAGCTGATGGCAAGGGGGGAGTCCTTCCTTCTGGCCGGGCGCACCTATCCAAAAGGGATCGAGATGGGGGCTTTCTTCCCGCTGCAAGAGGTGGACGCCATCTCGTTCGACGCCCTGTTTACCCTCTACGATACCGATCCGCTTCCCACTGTGGTGATCAACACCATCGGCCTGTTGCACGATGTCAGCTTTATGCCAGAGCGGCGGGTCGAAGAGGTGCACCCCAAGTGGCTGTGCGACAGCCTGCTGGCCAATGCCTGGCCAACACTGGCGCTGGCTGCCCGTTTCAGTCGGTTGATGGGTAATGACCATCCGCTGTGGCTCTGTGCCATCTCTGATCTGGCGGGCTCCATCACCTCCAATCTGGAGGGGGGGCGTTACAGCTACCGGATGAGCAAGGCGGCCCTCGACATGGGGGTGAAAACTCTGGCCCTCGAGTGGGCGCAACGTTTCCCGCAAGCGGGGGTGGTGGCGGTGGCGCCCGGCTTGATGGACTCCCCGATGAATGCTCCCTTTCTGAGCGAGTTGCCTGCGGAGCAATTGCAGGAGCCTGCCGAGGTGGCGGTGAAACTACTCAATCTCATCAAGGGGTTATCGTTGACCCAATCGGGTCAGCTACTGGATCTCAACGGTCAGCCGCTGCCTTGGTAAATCCCGCCTGCGGGTTCTATGGACGTCTATTGGCTTCACATTCTGCTCATGCGCCCCTTGCCAAGCGAGGGGCGCATAGCTAACGTCACTCTCCTGTTTCAGGAGGGATCTCATGCGCTATATCGATTTACGAAGTGACACCGTCACCCAGCCTACTGACGCCATGCGTCAAGCCATGCTCCACGCCGAAGTCGGTGACGATGTCTATGGTGAAGATCCGGGCGTCAACGCGCTGGAGGCCTTTGGGGCCAGATTGCTGGGCAAACAGGCGGCGCTGTTTGTACCGTCCGGCACCATGTCCAATCTGTTGGCGGTGATGAGCCACTGTCAGCGCGGTGAGGGGGCCATCCTCGGCAACGCCGCTCACATCTATCGCTATGAAGCGCAGGGGAGTGCCGTGCTGGGCTCCGTAGCCCTGCAACCCTTGCCGATGCAGCGCGATGGCACACTGGCATTCGATGATATCAAGGCCGCGCTGGCCCCTGATGATGCCCACTTCGTCCAGACTCGCCTGATCTGCCTTGAGAACACCCACAACGGCAAGGTGCTGCCGCTCTCCTATCTGCAGGAGATGGGGGCATTTGTTGCTGAACGTGGCTTGAAGCTTCATCTCGATGGCGCCCGGCTCTTTAACGCCGCCGTGGCCAGCGAGACCCCGGTCGAGGTGATCGCCGCTCCATTTGATAGCATCTCTATTTGTCTCTCCAAGGGGTTGGGCGCACCGGTGGGCTCGCTGCTGGTGGGCAGCCACGATTTCATCGCCCGTGCGCGCCGCCTGCGCAAGATGCTGGGAGGTGGCATGCGTCAGGCGGGGATTCTGGCGCAAGCCGGTCTGTTTGCCCTCGAGCAGCATGTGACCCGCCTGGCCGATGATCACCGCCGTGCCAAACGGCTGGCCGAAGGGTTGGCTGCACTGTCGGGCATCGAGCTTGACCTCTCGCTGGTGCAGAGCAATATGGTGTTCCTGCGGCTGCGTGAGGGGGAATCGGCCCCTCTGCTCGCTTTTATGAAGGAGCGGGGGATCATCTTCTCCGGTTACGGCGAGCTGCGGCTGGTGACTCATCTGCAGATCAACGATGACGATATTGAAGAGGTGATCGACGCCTTCACCGAGTATCTCGGGGCGCGTTGAGACGGCTGGTCAGGTAGAGGTTATACCAAGACCTGTTCATACCGAAATAACAGAGGGCGCCGCGGCGCCCTCTGTTATTTGCTGCAAGCTCAAGCCTGCCGCTGGCCGCTCATCAGCATGGCCTCATCGGTGGCATCGTAGATCATCACCGCGATGTGGGTCACCTGACCGCCGAAATCGGCCAGTGGTACCAGCGTCAGGTTCTGGAACATGTGGGGGGCCGAGCCGGTAATGGGGCGGTAGTTGGAGAAACGTAGCAGATAGGGCTTCTGCTCCCAGGTACTGAAGGCGCGGTTGTTGAGCTTGAAGACCATGTTGGCCTTGCGCTCGAACCAGGCTCTGTCCACATCGGGGAAGAGCTCGAACAGTACGCCATCGCGCACGTCACTGGCCAGTCGGCCGCTGTGGCTCTCCATAAAGCCGTTCCACACCTGTACCTTGTACTCCTTGTCGAGCACTACCAGGCCTACGTCCAGGTTCTGGACTATGTTCATCAACCAATGAAATTCACGGATTTCCATAGTCACTCCTAGAGCATGTGCATGATTTTGTTGTTCATGGTGGCGATGGAATCTTCGGTAAACAGCAGCAGCAGATCACACTGCACCGCGTAATCCTGGATCCGGTAGTTGATCTCGATGGCGAGCGTGCGGCGCCAGCGACTCTTGTTGGTGTTGATCAGCTCGTTGATGGGTCTGTGCTGGCCGAGCACCACCGGGTGCCCCTGACTGAAGGGGGTGTCGAGCTGGTTGGCGTAGCCGCGCAGGAAGGCGCCGATCAGCACGTTGGCGGTATCCATCAACAGCTCCAGTTCGGCGGTGCGATCCAGCGTCCCCTGATGGTTCATCAGCTTGGCCAAATCTTTGAAGCTGGAGTCATGGAACAGGATCAGCGCTTCACCGGCGATCCCCGCTCCGATAAACCCCTGACAGACGGCGGAGAGGGTATCTGAATCTGCGGCCGCCGAGAGGGCCATATGCAACTCTGATACTTCCAGCACGTTGACGTTGGGGATAGGCAGTACCACGAAGGCGTTGAGCAGACGAGCCAGCAAGTCGGCCGCCTGACCCATGGAGACGTTGGCCAGCTCCTGATAGACATCGCGGATTTCGGGGGTGATCTTGACGCCTGCATCGGCTACCACGCCGCTTGTCAGCTGCTCGGGGGCGCTTGGTTGACCGCTCGGGGCGGCACTCCAGAAATCATGCTTTTTGAGCAGGGCGAGCAGGGTTTCGGGGGCGGCGGGTTTCTTGATGAAATCGAGCGCCCCCAGCCCCATGACCCGTTGATAGGCCTCTGGCTGGATATCCCCGGAGACCACGATCACCTTGTTGCGCAGACCCTCCCGTTGGAGGGTCTCCAGCACGCCGTAACCGTCCATTTCCGGCATGGTCAGATCGAGGAAGATGAGATCGCCATGACCCATCAGTACCTGTTCGATCCCTTCGAGACCATTGGCTGCGTAGTGCAAATCGACTTTCCAGTCGGCCGGGAGCGCCCGCGCCAGCTGTTTGCGGGCGAACCCGGAGTCATCACATATCAATACATTCATGGCGTTAGGCAGGCTCTGTTGGCAAGGGATGCTATAAGTGTGGCCCGCTAACGGTCAGATGCAATGGGTGAGGCTATCACCTTGTGAAAATTGGTTGTCCCACTGCCGATTGCGATAGCGTGCTGAGTATTTTTCAACAAATTCAACGAACATCTTAACACGCAACGGAGCGAACTGGTGCTGGCAACACAACATGTAGAAGGGGCGATTGCCGGTTTGCCAGTCGGTCAGTACCGGCACCAGCTGCTCGTCATGGAGGAAGCTGCTCAGATAGTGCAGCGGGGCGTTGACGATCCCCAGATGACGTCGGGCTGCGCGTACCGCGGCCTGGGTCTGGTTGACGGTCAGTTTGGCGCTGCGTTTGATGCAGACGCTCTGGCCATCCTTGTCGGTCAGCTGCCAGTGTTGGTGAGGCCAGCAGTAGATGAGATCGTGCTCTTCCAGCTGGTTGGGATGGGAGGGGGTGCCCTTTTTGGTCAAATAGAGTGGTGAGGCAAACAGGCCGTACTCGATATGGCCGAGACAGATCGCATTGGGCAGCGACTGGGGCAGCTCACCGTTGAAGAACACCAAGTCCCGATCATTGTCGAACAGGTGCTGGTGATCATTGGTCTGGGTGATATCGAACTGTACCTCGGGATAGTGCAGCCCGAATTCGGCCAGCATATCGATGAGGATGGTGTTGGAGAGCGCGATGGGCGCCGCTACCCGGATAAGCCCTGTGATATCGGCCTCTTGACCCTGGATCTCGCTGGTGGCCTGCTCGATTTGTGCGAGTGGCGTGCAGAGACGTTCGTAGTATCTGAGGCCATCATCGGTAAGGCGGAGCTTGCGGGTAGAGCGATGTAGCAGGGAGCAACCCAGTTGCTCTTCCAGCTGGGAAATGCGTCGACTGATGGTGCCTGTTGGCATGCCCAGTGCGGCTGCAGCGTGGGAGAATCCTCCCTCTTGCACCACCTTGACGAACAGGTAGAACTCTTCGATGTGCTTCATAAACGCTGTTCTGGGTGTAACAAGGGGGCAACCATAAAAAGAGCGTTCCGGGTTGGCAAGGGTAATTTAGCGTTTAATTGATCTGGATTCGATTTCTGTTGATACCAGTTATCCACCCGCCCGTCATCTCAGTTTCCCCGAGCTGGTGATTATTCCGGCACGATGCCAAATGGTACTGCGGCAGTGATGTTTGCCATATTCCCTGATTTGTTCAGCTATAACGGCAGGCGAAGGCCGATATTGCAACCTGATGGAAGGGCGCAGGGTTGCTCTGCGTACTCAGCCGGGGTGGTTTGCCATCCACTGCCAATGTGATGCAGATCATATATTCGGGTTTTGCTAATTGCCTGTTGAAAAATGAATTTGGGGTATATCAATTCCCCCTTAGTGAACTATTTTTGTCCGTTTTGGCGTTTTTTTGGCTGTTTATCCATCCGCTTGGTTAATTAATGGAAGCTTTGTGACAGAGAGTGATGACTATTTCCACCATTGATTTAAATGTTAATAACAAATTTGTCGCAGCAAATATGCAATTGCTCTTTCAAGGTCTCGAGTGGATAGCTCTTAGTGCTTGTTTTTACTGGGGAAAAAAGTTAAAAATCGACTATATGATTTGCCTGGATTAACAGGGTCCTTGGCTGAGTCCTTTGTAGTATTCCCGTACAGGCTGCCCTGTTGTTGATATCTGAAATAGTTTTGTCCGCTCTTGGCTATGTGAAAAGGGATAATGGCCGAGAGGTATTTGCACCTTGCATTCTGCAGCTAGCGGTTTGCCAGATCTGTTTTCCGGTTAACCAGTGACCATCCAGCATGAATGACCTTGACCAGATGAATACGCTTGACGAACGGTTACTGAAGACGATGGATGTTCTGCATACCCCGATCTGGGTTTATGACATCGAGCATCACCATATTTTCTGGGCAAACAGCGCCGCGCTCTCCGTGTGGGAGGCGACGTCTCTCGACGAACTCTGCTCCCGCGACTTCTCTGCCGATATGGCAACCGCCATCGATCTGCTGCTGCAGCGCTATCTGGGTGATTTTCAGCAGGGTCGCAGTTACAACGAGTGGTGGACCCTCTCCCCAAAGGGGGTCAAGAAGCAGATCTATCTGCGCCTCTCCGGTATTCAGCTGGCTGGCCGGCTGATGATGATGACCGAAGCGGTGCTCGACTCCGATACCCTCTATCAGGAGTCCTCGCTGGCAACCGGCGATACCCTGGCCTGCCTGTTCGATAGCCATGGTGTGTTCGAGAGTGGTAACTATCACTTCGAAATGTGTTTCGGCCACCAGATCGCCAAGCTCTCCCAGGTTTTCTCCGGCAATGATGACAGCTTCTACCAGAAGCTCTCCCGTCTCGATGAAGTGGTGACCGAGGGGGAGTGCCGAACCCTCAAGGGGATGCGCTGGTTCCAGTATCAGTTCCGCTATATCCAGCAGGGGGCCCGCATTCTGCTCACCATGCGGGATATTACCGATCGCAAACTCGAAGAGCTGGAGCATCGCCACCTCGCCTGGCACGACTCCCTAACCGGCCTGCTCAATCGCTATGGCTTGATGAAATCCCTCGAGGCCTATTGCGGGCTGGGGGAGCGTTTCGCGCTGGTGTTCATGGATCTGGACAACTTCAAGCTGGTCAACGACAACTACGGCCACAAGGCGGGAGATCGCCTGCTGGAGCGGGTCGCCGGTCGCCTCAAACAGATTTGCCCGCGGGATGTGGAGCTGGCTCGCCTCGGTGGCGATGAATTCACAGCACTGGTGCCGCTGGGCAATCAGGGGGAGCGGGCACAAGAGGTGGCCGATCAGATGCTCTCCCAGATGACCAAGCCACTGCAACTGAGCGGGCTGCCGGAGGTGACCATCGGTGGCAGTATCGGTATCGCCATTTATCCCGATGATGCGGATGACGGGGACAACCTCATCACCCGTGCCGATATGGCCATGTATCAGGCCAAGCAGATGGGGCGGCTGCGCTGGCAGCGTTTCACCCCCAGCATGCAACAGACCCTGCAGCGCAAGCTCAATCTCAAACAGTTTCTGGCCAAGGCCATCGGCCGCCAGGAGCTGAGCCTCTGTTACCAGCCGCAGGTCGATGCCGCCAAACGGCGTCTGATCGGTTACGAGGCACTGCTGCGTTGGTACAACCCGGTGCTCGGCCATGTGTCGCCGGTGGAATTTATCCCGCTGGCCGAAGAGATGGGGCTGATCCGCGAGATCGGCAGCTGGGTGCTTTCCACAGCGTTGGCACAGGTCGCCAGCTGGCAGAAGCGCTTCCATCAGCGAGTGCCGGTCTCCGTCAACCTCTCTGGTTTCCAGCTCTCGTCGGCGTTGCCCGGGCAAGTTCGCCAGCAGCTGGAGCTGCACGGGGTGGATGCCTCCCTGTTGACGCTGGAGCTGACCGAAACCGTGCTGATGCTCGATATGAAGGGGTGCCTCGGCATTCTCGACGATTTGAGCGAACAGGGGATCAAGATTGCCATCGATGATTTCGGTACCGGTTACTCCTCGCTGGCCTATCTCAACCGGTTGCCGATCAACAACATCAAGCTGGATCGCTCCTTCGTGGTCGGCCTCAACTTGCCGGTTATCCGGGCGACTGCGGCCATGGCCACCAATCTGGGGTTGGGGATCATGGCGGAAGGGGTGGAGGAGCCTCACGAGCTGGCCGCCCTGCAGACCCAAGGGTGCCATGTGTTCCAGGGATATCTGTTCAGCAAGCCGCTGACTGTGGCGCAAGTCGAGGCGAGCGGTTTTGTGGTTGAGTGCCAGGTTGGGCGTTATCCACTGCTAGATGCCGTGATGGCAGAGTAACAAGTGTGCGTTAGGCCACAACTTGGGATTTTATTCCGCAATATTTAATCAAAATTAATCATTCTTTTGCGATCGGTCATGAGACGGATTGGCTGGAATTGCTAGCATGCGACCTCGTTTCTAGGGAAAGGAGTATCGCAATAATGAGTCATGCTGCTGTCAATGACCGTCCGGCCAGCCCTCCCAAAGGTTGGCTGAACCGTTTCCTCAATGGCGTCGAGAAAGCCGGGAACAAATTACCCGACCCCGCCATGCTGTTCCTCTACGCCTTGCTGATCGTCTGGGTCGGCTCCTGGGTGTTGTCACAATTCCAGTTTGATCTGGTCAACCCCCGTACCGGGGAGGCGGTAGTGGTCAACAACCTGCTGACCGGTGCCGGTCTGGCCGAGTTTCTCTCCACCATGGTGACCACTTTCACCGGCTTTGCCCCGCTGGGGATCGTGCTGGTGGCCATGCTGGGGGTCGGGGTGGCCGAGCAGTCCGGTTTTATCAATACCGGTCTGAAAAAGTTGCTGAAAGTGACGCCTGCCCGTTTTCTCACTCCCATGCTGATCCTGGTGGCGATCGTCAGCCACACCGCCGCAGATGCGGGTTATGTGCTGGTGATCCCCATCGGTGGCATCATCTTCCACGCTGCCGGACGCCATCCGCTGGCGGGGATCGCCGCTGCCTTTGCCGGTGTCTCCGGCGGTTTTGCCGCCAACTTCCTGCCCTCCGGCGGGGATGCGCTGCTGCAGGGTTTTACCCAGTCCGCCGCTCAGTTGCTCGATCCTGACTACATGGTCAACACCCTGTGCAACATCATCTTTACCGGTGCCTCTTCGCTGCTGATCATCTGCGTCGGCTGGTTCATCACCGAAAAGGTGGTGGAGCCGCGCCTCAAGCACGTGGCGCTCAACGAGGATCTGGAGAGTGCCGACGAGATGGGGCGCTACAGCGCGCAAGAGAGCCGGGCCTTCAACTGGGCCGGGTTTGCCATGCTGGCGGCTATCGTGCTGCTGGCGCTGGCGCTCTCCCCGAGCGATTCACCGCTGCGTGCTGCCGATGGCTCCCTGACCACCTTCGCCGCGCCGGTGATGAAGTCCATTGTGCCGCTCATCTTCTTGCTCTTTATCCTGCCCGGGATTGTCTACGGCTTTGTCGCAGGTAGCTTCAAGAGTGGCAAGGATGTGATCGATGCCATGTCGGCCACCATGAACAAGATGGGCTCCTACATGGTGATGGCCTTCTTCTGCGCGCTCTTTATCAAGGCGTTTGGTGACTCCAATCTGGGCACCCTGCTGGCCCTCTCCGGTGCCGAAGTGCTCCATGCGCTGGCGCTGCCCGGTGAGGTGACCATCGTCGGGATGATCCTGCTCACCGCCAGCGTCAATCTGGTGGTGGGGTCGGCTTCGGCCAAGTGGGCGCTGATCAGTCCGATCCTGGTACCCATGCTGATGGCGGTGGGGATCTCCCCCGAGCTGACCCAGGCGGCCTATCGGGTCGGGGATTCTGCTTCCAATATCATTACCCCGCTGATGGTCTTCTTCCCGCTGGTGGTGGTCTATTGCCAGCAGTATGTGAAGAGCACCGGGATCGGTACTCTGGTCTCCATGATGCTGCCCTACTCGCTGGCCTTCCTGGTGAGCTGGACGATTTTCCTGCTGCTCTACTGGGCGCTCGGCTTCCCGCTCGGGTTGCAAGCCCCTTACGTCTATCCGGCCCCTTAAGCTGGGTGTGCGAGGGAGCCTTGGGCTCCCTCGTTTTTTTCGCTATGGTGTTACCTCATTTTGGAGGTGCCATGAATCAGACCATCGATCTTATCCTTTCCCATCGCTCCATTCGTCAGTTCACTGCCGAGCCGATTGCCCCGCAGCAGCTGGATGCCATCCTCGCCGCCGCCCAGTCCGCCTCGACCTCGAGCTTTTTGCAGGTGACCAGTATTGTGCGAGTCTGCGAGCCCGAGGCGCGTCAGCAGTTGGCCATGCTGTCGGGCAATCAACCCTATGTGGTGCAGGCGGCCGAGTTTCTGGTGTTCTGCGCCGATTACCACCGCCACACCCAGATCGTGCCCGAGGCCCAGACCGGCTATGCGGAGCAGTTGCTGATCGGAGCCATCGACGGCGCCCTGATGGCGCAAAACGCCTTGCTGGCGGCGCAGTCGCTGGGGCTGGGCGGGGTCTATATCGGCGGCATTCGCAACCATCCGGCCGAGGTGAGCGAACTGCTCGGCTTGCCCCATCAGGTGATCCCGCTGTTTGGCCTCTGCCTTGGTCATCCTGCCCAGCAGCCGGAGCAGAAACCCCGTCTGCCCAGGGGATTGGTGGTGCATCAGGAGCGCTACCAGCACGAGCTGGATCGCGACCTGCTGGCCCGGTACGATCAGCAGATCGCGGACTACTATCAGGCCCGTAGCAGCAACAACAAGCAGCAGACCTGGAGCGGCCAGATCCGCGCCATTCTGGGCAAGGAGTCCCGCCCTTTCATGCTGGGATTCCTGCAATCGCGGGGCTTTAACCTCAAGTAATGGCACTGATGGGCGATACTATGGGGAGGTGACCGTCATGGTCATCATCCCCTGATCCTGCAATCTCTCCCTGAGACCGGGGGCACAGCTTGGTGACAAATCGTGGGCAAGGGGGGATCTGCAGGCTACCTTAAGTGGGTAAGCTGTTGTAGGATCACGCAATTGGATAGGAACAGGGGTTTGGACATCCTATGATTTTAACTTTGGTATTGCTGTCTATTGGCGCACTCCTGTTTTTGGTTATCGCCTATAACGTGGTGCAGCAATATAAGCAGAAGGCAGAGGCGGACAAGCGTCACGCCGTTGCCAGACACAAGACGGTGGCTGACGAGACCGAAGAGGTGTTGCTGAACGTCAATCTGGTGCCTTTCTCCAAGAACATGGTGTTGCTGTTGCAGCACCGGATCCTCGATGCCTATCGCGCCATCGCCCAGGTGATGCCGAACAATCAGATCAAGCAGCGCATCGTCGATGTGCAGACCCAGATCAAGAATGTGCAGGAGAACTACAGCGTGCAGGATGAGGGTCAGTTCAAGACCCCGGAGTCCGATCGTCAGGCGATCCAGATGCTGCAGCTGGTCAAGAAGATGCGGGCCGTGCTGCGAGTCGAGCACAACAAGGGCAAGATTGACCCGCAAGGGTTTGCCCAGGAAGAGCGCCGCCTTGAGCTGATGCAGCTCAAGATCAATATCTCCAATCTGGTCAAGCGGGCGATGGATGCCCGCATTCAGGGCCAATATGGTACATGCCGCCAGCTCTATACCAAGGGACTCTCTGCCATGGCGAGCGTGGGCGACAAGGATCCCTATCTGCTGGCCCGTGAAGAAGATATGCGTCAGGGGCTCAAGGAGCTTGAAGAGCTGCAGCAGCAAAACAGCGCGCAGGATCTGCAAAACATCAAGGACAAGGAAGCCGACGAGCTCGATGTCCTGTTTCAACCCAAGAAGAAATGGTAAGCATGTCCCATCCACTCGATTCCACACTGGGGCCAATGGCCCCATTTGTTTCTCAGCTGTTGGCCGAACTGGCCGCCACTGGCGTCACCATTTCCCGGCCAACGGTCGATCACCTCTGTTATCGGGCGGCTACCCTGCAGGAGTACCGCGCGCTATGTGCTGTGCTGGCTGAGGCGGGCTCCTTGCTGGTGGAGGGTATGATTGGCGGACGTCCCATCGCCACTTATCAGTTGCATCAGCCGCTGTTGGCTGGTGAGGTACAGGTAGCCTGTATCGAGCTGGCTGCACCGAAACCGGGTCGCGTCCATCAGGCGGGGCTGGAACATATCGAGCTGGTGGTCACTTCACTGCAAGATCTGGTAGCGCGCTATCCCGAACTGCCATTCAAAACCGGCAACATGCAGGATACCCGTAACCCCGATATTGGCCTGATGTTGCCCTCCGGACAGATCAAGTTTCACCTGCGCTCGCTGGCGGAGGTGATCGCCGAAGAGGTAGCGACCGACGCTGTGGTCGCGGTGCCTGCGGATTATTTCGATCAGGAGTGATCCTGCTCTAAATGCGGTGCGAGCCTGACAGGCTCTTGAATAACGCAGCAAAAGGGGTCACCGGTGTGACCCCTTTTGTTATCTGGCGGTGCTGGGTTGCTAGATCGCCATCTGCTCGTGGGTGACCCTGTTTGCGCTGAGGCTGTTACCCGTGTCGGTGGGGTTGCTGGGCGGGCAGTGGCGATTGGCTTCGCTGCTTGAGACGGCCGAGCCAGAGGCTCAAGCCTGCCGTCAGGATGAGGACCAGTTCAATTCCCATGACCAGACCGCCCAGCTCGCCTTGCTCCCAGAAGGGGTGCAGGTAAAGTCCCCCCAGACTGGCTCCCAGATAGTAGGCTACCAGATAGAGGGAGGAGGCGAGGGCGCGGTTGTGTTCGACATGATGACCGACCCAGGCACTGGCGCAGGCGTGTGCCAGGAAAAAGCCGAAGCTGGAGATCAGCAAGCCACTCAGGATCCCGGGCAGGCTTCCTTGCAGCAGCCACAGACTGCCGAGGGCCATCAGGGCGATCCCGACCAGCAGCATGCGTTGTGCCCCCCAGCGGTTGGCAAAGCGGCCGCTCAGGGAGGAAGCCACCGTCCCCGAGAGATAGGTGAGAAACAGCATGCCGAGCCATTGGGTGGGCAGGGAGAAGGGGGGCTTGGCCAGTAAGAAGGTGAGGTAGCTGAACTGGTTCAGAAACACCATAAAGTTGAGGCCGCCAATCAGATAGGCCCCTACCAGCAAGGGATTGGTCAGGTGTTGCTGCAAGGCGCGGGCAAATTGACCGCGAACCGGGGCGCTCGCCACAAAGCGGGTCTGATGGGGCAGCAGCCAGAAGACCAGCGGCAGCAGCGACAGGCTGATCACACCGATCCCCAGAAAGGTATGCTGCCAGTCGCCAAACCAGCCCGCCAGCAGGCCACCGACCACCCGACCGGCAATGCCTCCGAGGGAGTTGGCGGCAATATAGACCCCCACCGCCGAGAGCAGCGCCCGTTTGCTGAACTCTTCCCCCATATAGGCAATCGCGGTCGCGGGCAGTCCTGCCAGCAGCGCGCCCTGCAGGATGCGTAGCAGCAGCAGGGTGCCAAACTGCTCAACCAGCGAGATTAACAGTGAGAGCAGGATCGCCAGGGTGAGGGTTCCCAGCATGACCTGCCGACGGCCATGGCGATCCGCCAGTCTGGCGCAGATCAGCAGGGAGGTGGCGAGGCCTGCAGTGCATCCTGCCAGGGTCCAGCTGGCCGAGAGGGAGTTGACCGAGAAGACCTCGGCAATCAGGGGTAACAGGGGATGGGTCTGGTAGAGGTTCAGAAACACCAGAAAAGAGCCCAGGCTGAGGGCCAGGGTTGCACGTATCCACTCGCGACTTCCAACTTCAATCATTGCGTATTGTCCTGACTACTTTTGGTCAGGGTAGAGTCCTTGCGGTTATAAATATAATATATTTAAGTTATCCATCTCATAATATGAATTGATACATGGATCTGAAACAGCTCACCTATCTGCTGGCGGTCAGGGATGCCGGCTCATTTACCAAGGCAGCCAACAGTCTGCATGTGGCACAGCCGGCCATCAGCATGGCCATCGCCAAGCTGGAGCAGCAGCTCGAATTGCGGCTGTTTGATCGACAGGACCGGGCGGTACGGCTCACCCCGGAGGGAGAGGTGCTCTGTCGCCATGCCGAGCGCTTGTTGCTGCAGATGCATCAGGCCGAGGCCGAGATGGCCGAGCTCAAGGGGTTGGAGCGAGGGGAGGTGCGGATCGGGATCCCCTACATGATGGGCTCCTACTATTTCCCCCCTCGTCTGATGGCCTTCAAGCATCGCTATCCCGGCCTCAAGATCCGGATCGAAGAGGCCGGTACCCGCGAGCTGCTCAGCCGGATGGTGGATGGCTCCCTCGATCTGGCCATTCTCATCACCAGCGATCTGCCCCCCGCCATCGAGGGGGCACATCTGCTGAGCGAAGAGATGTTGATGGTGGTGGGGGACGATCACCCCTTGCGCGGCGAACCGGCCGTCACCCTTTCGCAGTTTTTCGCTCAGGAGCTGGCGCTGTTTCGCCGTGGTTTTTACCACCGGGAGCATATGGAGGCGCTGGCCCAGAGCCTGGGCGTTGAACCCGATATCGCCTTCGAGAGCAATCTTATCCCTCTGCTCAAGGCGGTGGTGCGGCAAGGTTTTGCGGTGACCACCTTCTTGCGGATGGTGCTGGAAGAGGAGCCGGATCTGAGTGGCGTACCCTTCGACCCGCCCATCTACCTCGACCTCTGTGTGGCGTGGCGGCGTGGTGATCCGCTCTCCATGGCCAACCGTGCCTTGCGTGATTTTCTACTCAAGGATCGCCCGGCCTGATGGCGGCGGGTCATTGCTGAAAGTTTGTTACTATTAACGGTGGGTTCGCTTGAGGGCTACACCATGAAATTGCAGCAATTGCGCTATATCGTCGAGGTGGCCAACCACAGGCTGAATCTGTCGGCCACCGCCGAGAGCCTCTTTACCTCCCAGCCCGGGATCAGCAAACAGGTGCGGATGCTGGAGGATGAGCTGGGGATCCAGATCTTCGAGCGTAGCGGCAAACACCTGACCCAGATCACTCCCATCGGTCGGGACGTGATCAAAGTGGCCGCGGAGGTGCTGGACAAGGTGGCCACCATCAAGGTGATGGCCAGGCAGCATGTGCATCCGGAGCAGGGAACCCTCACCATTGCCGCTACTCATCTGCAAGCCCGTTATATTCTGCCCGCCATCCTCAAGGGTTTTATGGCCCGCTTTCCCAAAGTTGCCGTAACTGTGATGCAGGGGAGTGCGGCGCAGTGCCGCGTAGCCGTGCATGATGGCGCTGCCGATCTGCTGCTGGCGGATGAACCGGAGGAGGGGAGCGATCTGCTCATGCTCCCCTCTTTTCAGTGGCAACGGGGCTTGGTGCTGCCCAAGGATCATCCGTTGGCCAAAGCAACATCGCTGACCCCGGCCGAGCTGGTGGAGTTTGCATTGGTGACCGATGGAAGGGCGCTCTCTGCTGCACATGGCACTGATTGCGCTCATGCCGAGAGCCGGATCGCCTGCTGTGCGAGCGACAGCGATGTGCTCAAGACCTATGTCAGACAAGGAATGGGCATCGGGGTGATGGCAACTTTTGCTTGGGAGCCCCAGCGCGATGGCGATCTGGTGCTCAAAACGGCGCCCTGGCTACCAGGCGGTGTGGCCACTATCGGGTTGCGCAGAGGGGCATTTTTATGCGGCTATCTCTACGATCTGATTGAACGTCTCGCGCCGCAATTGACCCGCGAGCGGGTCGAACAATACTGTGCTGCCCGCACTGGCGAAGAGCTTGAAGCTCTGCTGGCCAATTTGATCGTACCACTTAGATAGCTTGGGTTGATGTGTGGTCGTCCCAAGAAAAACGCCTCCGATTGGGAGGCGTTTGACTATCTGGCATTCGTCAATGCAGGCTCATTTTTTGAGCATGTGATCTAGCTTGTTGGCCTTGGTCGACAGATAGAACTCGTTGTGGGGATTGCGCCCTTCCTGCAACGGTACCCGTTCGGCCACCGGAATACCGAAGGATTCCATGGCTTTCATCTTGCGCGGGTTGTTGGTCATCAGTTTGAGAGACTTGACCTCAAGCTGCTTGAGCATATCGGCGCAGATGGTGTAGTCGCGCATATCGGCGGCGAAACCAAGGGCTACGTTGGCCTCCACGGTATCAGCCCCCTGATCCTGCAGGTGATAGGCGCGGATCTTGTTGAGCAAGCCGATGCCACGGCCCTCTTGACGCACATACAGCAACACGCCACGACCGGCTTTGGCGATATTCTCCATGGCCGCCTGCAACTGGAAACCGCAGTCACAACGCAGGCTGAACAGGGCGTCGCCGGTCAGGCACTCTGAGTGGATCCGGCCCAGCACGGGCTCTTCACCGGTAATGTCGCCCATCACCAGTGCGGCGTGATCTTTGCCTGTGCCGGTTTCCTGAAAACCTACCAGCGTGAAGGTGCCCCAGGGGGTTGGCAATTTGGATTTGGCCACGAGGGTAACGCTGCTCATAGGTTGCTCCTTACTACTAACGGCTCAAAAAAGGGGGCCAGTTTAGCGCGCCTTGTCAGGAACGACCATAAGAACA
The DNA here is from genome assembly GCF_040908445.1 of Aeromonas sp. R10-2. Lineage (NCBI taxonomy): Bacteria > Pseudomonadati > Pseudomonadota > Gammaproteobacteria > Aeromonadales > Aeromonadaceae > Aeromonas > Aeromonas sp. R10-2. The sequence goes on from NZ_JBFODS010000096.1 coordinate 43,152, forward strand.
AGTCCCTGCATTGCTTAATGAAATCTCCAAATGAGATACAAGCACAGCTGTCCGTCGGGGTTTTGGCCCTTTGTGCGGATTGATGACTGCCAGGCTCACCACATTCGGGTATAATCGGCGCCCATTAACCCACCCCTTCGGGATGGGAGCAACACAGTGCAGGAGAGAAGTTATGCCTCAGATGGCCCCCGTAATGACAATTGATGGCCCCAGTGGTGCAGGTAAAGGCACATTGTGTCAGCTGCTTGCTGAGAAGCTGGGTTGGCACTTGCTGGACTCGGGCGCCATCTATCGGGTGTTGTCCCTGGCCGCCCTGCATCACGATGTAGAGCTGGACAGTGAAGCCTCACTGGTGCCTCTGGCTGCCAATCTGGATGTGCAATTTCAGGTAGAAGGCGATTTGGTCAAGGTGATCTTGGAAGGGGAAGATGTCTCCCGCACCATCCGCACCGAAGAAGTGGGTAATGCTGCCAGTAAAATCGCTGCCTTCCCCCGGGTGCGCGAAGCCTTGCTGCGCCGTCAGCGTGCATTTCGTCAGGCCCCGGGTCTGATTGCCGATGGTCGTGACATGGGCACAGTGGTTTTCCCCGAGGCCGAGGTGAAGATTTTCCTCGACGCCAGTGCCGAAGAACGGGCCCAGCGTCGCTATAAGCAGTTGCAAGATAAGGGCTTTGATGTTAAGTTTGAGCGTCTTTTAACCGAGATTCGGGAACGTGACGATCGCGACAGAAATCGCGCTACTGCACCCCTGAAACCGGCAGAAGATGCTCTGGTGGTAGATTCTACCTCCATGACCATAGATGAAGTGCTGGCAACAGTACTCGCCTATGCAGAGCAACAACTTGGTGATGCCAGCGCAAGCTGACATCCGGTCGTCTGCACCAAGGATGGCGCAGATTATTTAAAACAGCCCCGCTTGTGCCGGATTGCAAGTGGATGTTTCATTTGTGACATAAACAATGATCGAATCTTTTGCTCAACTCTTTGAAGAGTCCCTGAACGCCGTTGAAACCCGTCAAGGTTCCATCGTCAAGGGTACTGTCGTTGCTATCGAGAACGGTTTCGTACTGGTTGACGCCGGTCTGAAATCCGAGTCCGCTATCCCGGCTGAAGAATTCAAGAACGCCATGGGCGAGCTGGAAATCAACGTCGGCGACACCGTTGACGTGGCTCTGGACTCTATCGAAGATGGTTTCGGCGAAACCAAGCTGTCCCGCGAAAAAGCCAAGCGCCACGAAGCCTGGCTGCAGCTTGAGAAGGCTTACGAAGAGCAAGCTACCGTTATCGGTATCATCAACGGCAAGGTCAAGGGTGGTTTCACCGTTGAACTGAACGGCATCCGTGCCTTCCTGCCGGGTTCTCTGGTTGACGTGCGTCCGATCCGTGACACCGCTCACCTGGAAAACAAAGAACTCGAGTTCAAAGTCATCAAGCTGGACCAGAAGCGCAACAACGTTGTTGTTTCCCGTCGTGCCGTGATCGAGACCGAGAACACCTCCGAGCGCGAAAGCCTGCTGGCTAACCTGCAAGAAGGTCAAGAAGTTAAGGGTATCGTCAAGAACCTGACCGACTACGGTGCATTCGTAGATCTGGGCGGTGTTGACGGCCTGCTGCACATCACCGACATGGCGTGGAAGCGCGTTAAGCATCCTTCCGAAATCGTCAACGTTGGCGACGAGATCGCTGTCAAGGTTCTGAAGTTCGACCGCGAGCGTACCCGTGTATCCCTGGGTCTGAAGCAGCTGGGCGAAGATCCCTGGGTTGCTATCGCCAAGCGTTACCCGGAGACCACCCGTCTGTCTGGCCGCGTGACCAACCTGACCGACTACGGCTGCTTCGTTGAAATCGAAGAAGGCGTTGAAGGCCTGGTACACGTATCCGAGATGGATTGGACCAACAAGAACATCCACCCGTCCAAAGTTGTTAACGTTGGCGACGTGGTTGACGTGATGGTTCTGGACATCGACGAAGAGCGTCGTCGTATCTCTCTGGGTCTGAAGCAGTGCAAATCCAACCCGTGGCAGCTGTTTGCCGAAACTCACGCCAAAGGCGACCGTGTTTCCGGCAAGATCAAGTCCATCACTGACTTCGGTATCTTCATCGGTCTGGATGGCGGCATCGACGGCCTGGTTCACCTGTCTGACATCTCCTGGAACAACCAGGGCGAAGAAGCCGTGCGTGAATTCAAGAAAGGCGACGAGATCGAAGCCGTTGTTCTGCAAGTGGATCCGGAGCGTGAGCGCATCTCCCTGGGTGTCAAGCAGATCGAAGAAGACCCGTTCAACAAGTACCTGGCTGACAACAAGAAAGGTGCTATCGTGAAGGGTAAGGTTACCGAGGTTGATGCCAAAGGTGCCGTTATCGAACTGGCTGACGGCGTAGAAGGCTACCTGCGTGCCTCCGACGCTGCTCGTGACCGCGTAGAAGACGCCACTCTGGTGCTGTCTGTTGGTGACGAAGTTGAAGCTAAATTCATGGGCGTTGATCGTAAGAACCGCACCGTAAGCCTGTCTGTCCGTGCCAAGGACGAGGCTGATGAGCGTGTTGCTATCGATAACCTGAACCAGCAAGAAGAAGTTGTGTTCAGCAATGCTATGATGGAAGCGTTCAAAGCCGCCAAGGGTGAGTAATCCTTGATGCAAGAAAAGGGCGGCATTGCGCCGCCCTTTTTTATCCTGGCAAAATGAATATTGCATGTGATCGGGGAAGGAGATTTAACGTTATGACCAAATCAGATCTCATCGAACAACTGGCAGCCAGCCGCATGCATATGCCGGCCAAGGATGTCGAAGCCGCCATCAAGGAGATCCTTGAGCAGATGGCGTCGACCTTGCAAAACGGCGACCGGATTGAAATCCGCGGATTTGGCAGTTTTTCACTGCACTATCGTGCGCCCCGTGTGGGCCGCAACCCCAAGACTGGGGACAAGGTTGAACTGACCGGGAAATATGTCCCGCACTTCAAACCTGGCAAAGAGTTGCGCGAGCGCGTCAACATCATTGAATAATGCAGAAATGGGCATACCTCGGGTATGCCTTTTTGCTTTTTGGCACCGGTTCCTGTGCCAATCGTCTTGTTTCTTAAACTCTTTTCCCATTCACTCTAGAGTCTGCCTGCGATTTTAAGGATAATCAGCCTCTCATTAGATACTGACAGGGAGCTCTTATGAAGCGTATTTTGGCCCTCATTCCGCTGGTGCTGGTGTTTGTTCTGACCCTGGCGCTGGGCTCACAAAATGGCCAGCTGGTTCAGTTCAATTACCTGATCGCTCAGGGTGAGTTTTCGCTTGCCATGCTGTTGGGCTTCTTCTTCGCTGGCGGTTTTTTGCTGGGCTGGCTGGTATTCGGCCTGCTGTTCCTGCGCCTGAAAATGCAAAACCGCACCCTCAACCGCACCATGCGTCGTCAATCCCGCGAGTTGGAGCTGGCCCGGTCACCGGGTAAGGAATAATGTTCCTCAATGCTTGAACTGCTTTTCCTGCTGTTACCCATCGCCGCCGGTTATGGCTGGTACATGGGTCGCAGGAGTGTTCGCCAGGACACCCAAAAACAGAGTAACCAGTTTTCCCGCCAGTATGTGGCGGGCCTCAACTATTTGCTGTCCGATGAATCCGACAAGGCTGTGGATCTCTTTATCCAGCTGCTTGAGGTGGACAGTGAAACCATCGAAACACACCTCTCCCTCGGCAACCTGTTTCGCCAGCGTGGGGAGGTCGATCGTGCCATCAAGATCCACCAGAACCTGGTAACCCGCCAACTGACCCGGGAGCAGCGACAGCTTGCCCTGCAGGAGCTTGCGCGCGACTTTTTGGCTGCTGGTCTGCTGGACCGAGCGGAAGCGCTCTGGAATGAGCTGTGTGACGACAGCGATTTTGAAGAGACGGCGCTGGCACAGCTGTTGATCATCCATCAGCAGTTGCGGGATTGGGATAAGGCCATCGATGTGGCGGTTCGTCTGCAAAAATTCCAGGGCAAGAAGCTGGCCGACCCCATCTCCCATTTCTATTGTGAACAAGCCGAGATCGCGCTGCGTGAGGGCAATAAAGGGGAGGGGCTGGCCAAGCTCAAACGGGCGCTCAGTATCAATCCGGCATGTGCCCGGGCCAGTTTGCGCCTCGCTGAGCTCGCCATGGCCGAGGGGGAGTATGAGCAGGCCAGCAAGGAGCTGCTGCGGGTGTTCGAGCAGGATATCGACTTTGCCTCCGAGGCAATGCCCAAATTGCTCGAGTGCTATCAGCAGTTGGGCCGCACGCCTGCGTTGATCCCGCTGCTTGAGAAGGCAGTGGAAGATCACGCCGGTGTCAGCGTGACCCTGGCCCTTGCCAAGCTGGTTGAAGAGCGTGATGGCCTGAGTCAGGCCCGTTCGCTGGTGCTGCGTCAGCTGCGTCGTCATCCGTCGATGAAAGGTTTTTACCAGTTGGTGGGTTTTCAACTGGCCAGTGCGGAGGAGGGGCCTGCCAAGGAGAGCCTCGAACTGCTGCAACAGCTGGTCGGCGAGCAGATCAAAATCAAGTCAACCCACAAGTGTCGGCAGTGCGGCTTTGCCACTCACTCGCTGTTCTGGCAGTGCCCGTCTTGTCGCCAGTGGGGTTCCATCAAGCCGATCCGTGGTCTGGACGGTGAATAACAAGCAATAGGATGTGAGATGCAAGATCCCAAAGTACTGGTAGCGCTGGATTATCAGCACGAGGCAGATGCCTTAGCGTTCGTTGAACGTATCTCTCCGGCCCAGTGCCGTCTCAAGGTAGGCAAGGAGATGTTTACCCTGTTTGGCCCGCAGTTTGTACGCCAGCTGGTGGCCAAGGGATTCGATGTCTTTCTGGATCTGAAATTTCACGATATTCCCAATACCGTTGCCAAAGCCGTGGCTGCCAGTGCCGAGCTCGGTGTCTGGATGGTCAACGTGCATGCCAGTGGTGGTGATCGGATGATGCGTGCCGCCAAAGAGGCGCTGCTACCTTATGGCGACAAGGCCCCCCTGCTTATCGGCGTGACCGTGCTGACCAGCATGGAGCAGTCCGACATGATCCCTCTTGGTCTGGATGTAAGCCCGGCCGAGCAGGTGATCCGGCTGGCTACCTTAACCAAGGCATCCGGCCTGGATGGGGTGGTCTGCTCTGCCAACGAGGCCCATGAGTTGAAAGCCTTGCTGGGCGAAGATTTCAAGCTGGTGACCCCGGGTATTCGCCCGACCGGTTCAGCGGCCGGGGATCAGCGCCGGGTGATGACACCGAAAGCGGCGGTCGAGGCGGGGTCCGATTATCTGGTTATCGGTCGCCCCATTACGCAGGCTGCCGATCCGGCCGCCATGCTGGCCAGCATCAATGCCGAGCTGGTTGGTGCGTAACAGGCTCACTCAGTGATACACGGTGCAGGCCGAGCAACAGGCCTGCACCTGCCCCGATAAGATGAGAGCCGATGTGTACCCTGGCATTGATCAGGGTGGATATCGGGCTCTCTCCTGCGTTGTAGAAGTCCATCGCCAGCTTGAGCCCCATCCCTGCCAACAGTAGCCAGCCCGACGTGCGGCGTCCGTGGCGGATATCCTGCATTGCCCCCCAGACAAACAGACCATGCAGCGAGCCGGATAGTCCCATGTACCACTGGGTCTGCGGGCACCACCACCAGATCCCCAAGCCCACTGCCAGCCAGAGCAGCAACATCAGCAGCGGCAGGCAAGCCCCACCCAGATAGTCGCGAAACAGGCTATAGAGGATGGCGAGGCCGCCCAGATTGAGCAGCAGGTGCCACAGATTGGTATGAGCCAGATTGCCTGTTATGATCCGCCACCCTTCGCCCCCGGCGATCAAGGGCCGATCGAAGGAGAGCTGAAGATTGGGAACGGTAAAGAAGAGTAGCAAGCTGGTGAGAGAGAGCGTGATAACCCAGAGCAATCCAGATTTGTCTGACAACATGAAACAGTCCAACGACAAGAACAGTCGATACTGTACACGTTGCACCCGAGCCCTCAAAGCCTGCCTGTGCGATTATATTGTGCCGGTTGACAATCACACGCCCCTCTACATCTTGCAGCACCCCAACGAGGTGGCACATCCCAAGGGGACTGCGGCGCTGCTGGCGGCCTCTTTGCAACAGTGCGAGATCCATGTGGGGGAGGACTTTTCCCGCGATGAGTGGCTCAATGTGCTGCTGGCTGACCAATCCCGTCGTTATTATTTGCTCTGGCCGGATGAGGATGCTATTTCGCTGACCGATCTTCGTCAACAGCGGGAGAGTGAATCCTCTGGCTCCGCATCAGTCGCCTTTATCTTGCTTGACGGCACCTGGCGCAAAGCCTATCGCATGTTGCAGAGCAACCCGGCACTGGCCCGCTTGCCCCGCATCGGCATTGGTGCCATTGCCGGTCAATATGCCATTCGCAAGAAACCCTTTCCCGATGCCCTCTCTACCATAGAGGCGGGCTATCACCTCTTGTCCCGGTGGGAGGGGAGGCCGGAGCACTATGCGCCCTTGCTGACCCTGTTTAACCGGTTGAATACCCAGTGGCAGGACTTTGCCGAAGGCCGCCGCGCGTGACATTTGAAGGAGTTATCAAGATGAAAAAAGCAGTCGTGGTTTTCAGTGGCGGTCAGGACAGCACCACCTGTCTGGTACAGGCATTGGCTCAGTATGATGAAGTGCACGCCATCACCTTCGACTATGGCCAGCGCCATCGGGAAGAGATCGACACCGCGCGCCGTCTGGGCAGTGCACTGGGGATTGCCGCCCACAAGGTGATGGATGTGACGCTGCTCAATGAGCTGGCGGTCTCTGCCCTGACCCGTGACGACATTCCTGTCAGTTGCGAGCTGCAGGATAACGGGCTGCCCAACACCTTCGTGCCGGGCCGCAATATCCTGTTCCTGACCCTGGCCTCCATCTATGCCTATCAGGTGGGCGCCGAAGCGGTGATCACCGGTGTCTGCGAGACCGACTTCTCCGGCTATCCCGATTGCCGTGACGAGTTCGTCAAGGCCCTCAATCAGGCGGTGTCGCTGGGGTTGGATCGCGGCATCCGTTTTGAAACTCCCTTGATGTGGCTCGACAAGGCCGAGACCTGGGCTCTGGCGGATCACTATGGTCACCTCGACACGGTGCGCCAGCAGACCCTGACCTGCTACAACGGCATTGCCGGTGACGGTTGCGGCACGTGTCCTGCGTGTGAACTGCGCAGTCGCGGCCTGAACAACTATCTGGCCGACAAGGCGGGCATCATGGCCAGACTGTTTGAGAAAACCGGGCTGGGTGAGAAAAGCGCAGAGTGAGCCTGCGTCTTGCCGTGGCTTGGGGTATAATCCGCGACTTTTGCAACAAGCCGTGATCGAGATGCACTACCCAATCAACGAGATTTTCCAGACCATCCAGGGGGAGGGCATCTTTACCGGCCTGCCCGCCATCTTTGTTCGCCTGCAGGGTTGCCCGGTGGGCTGCCCCTGGTGCGATACCCGTCATACCTGGGTTGTTGATCCGGCTCGTGAAGTGGGTAAGGCGGCGGTACTGGATCGTTCCAACGAATCCGATTGCTGGAGCCAACTCAGCAGCGCGCAGATTATCAAGAGCTTTGGCGATCTGGGTTATCAGGCGCGCCATGTGGTGATCACCGGTGGGGAACCCTGCCTCTACGATCTGCACGAACTCTCGTCAGCCCTGCTGGCGGCGGGTTATCAGGTGCAGATTGAAACCAGTGGCACCAGCGAGATCAAGACTCATGAGCAGACCTGGGTGACCGTCTCCCCCAAAATTGGCATGAAAGGGGGGCTGCCTGTGCTGGTCTCGGCGCTGGAACGGGCCAACGAGATCAAGCATCCGGTGGCCACCGAGCACCATATTGAAGAGCTGGATGTGCTGCTCGCTACCGCTACCCTGCGCCCGGACGTAGTCATTGCCTTGCAGCCGATCAGCCAGAAACCAAGGGCCACCCAATTGGCGATGGATACCTGTATCGCGCGTAACTGGCGACTCTCAATCCAGACTCATAAATATCTGGATATTGATTAATATGGATTGGCTATCCGACGAACAGGTGCTGCTGACTCTGACCAACAAGATGCCTTACGGTAAATATCAGGGGCGGCGTATCATCGATATTCCCGAGCCCTATCTGGTGTGGATGGCGCGCAGCGGTTTTCCGGAGGGTAAATTGGGCCAGACGCTGGCGTTGGCTTACGAAATCAAACTCAATGGACTCGAATCCATGATTATTCCCATTATTAACAGGATGTCGGTATGAGAATATATACGAGGCAGGGCGATAAGGGCATGACCCGGCTGGCCGATGGTATCCAGTTGCCAAAGGATCATTTGCGGGTCGAGACCTACGGTTATATCGATGAGCTCAACTCCCATATTGGCTTGCTGATTTGTGACGTCCCGTCGCAAGAGGTCGGCTTATTGGCTGATTTACAGCTGTTGCAACAGGAGTTGTTTGATCTGGGGGGCGAGTTGGCATTCTCTAGCGACGCCCAGAATGAATCAATTTGGCAAGTTAATGGCGCCTGGACCACTCGCCTTGAACAGCAGATAGATCGTTATAGTGAGCCATTGCCGCCGCTGCGCCAATTTATATTGCCCGGTGGTTCCCGTGCCGCGGCGCAAGCGCATGTGGTGCGCACTCTGGTGCGTCATTGCGAGCGCTTGCTGCTGACATTGAGCCGGGAAGAGCGGGTCAATCCCGAGGTGCTGCCCTATCTGAACCGGATGAGTGACTGGTTCTTTACCGTTGCCCGCTATCTTATCTGCGTGGCAGGGGATCGTGAAGTGCTGTGGGTCAAGGCAGCAGATCGCCCGCAATCGGCTATCTGATATGTCACGTTTAAGCGGCAATAAAAAACCTCGCCAAGGCGAGGTTTTTTATTGGCAACGCAAGAGCCGTCAGATAGCAAAATCTTCCAGTGATTTGCCTGCTGCCACTGCGCTGGCAATAGCCGAAGGCATACGGCCCTGGCCGGTCCAGGTTTTCTCTACGCCATTATCCTGATAGCGATATTTGGCCGGACGTGGCGCCCGCTTGGCTTTTTCTGATTTGCCGGGGTTGGTCGCGACAGCGCTTACCAATTCTGCCGGGTCAATACCGGCGGCTTTCAGCATTTCGCTATATTCGTTGATTTTACGCAGATGCTCTTCACGGGCCTGACGCTCGGCAGCTTCATCCTGCTGACGTTCAGCAACGATCGCAGAGAGTTTTTCCAGTGCCTCTTCCAGTTGTTCCAGAGAAAGCTCGCGGCAGGTCGCACGCAGACTGCGGATATTAAGCAGTACCTTTAAAAATTCATTCATAGGAGTTACCACGTCGAGTCAGAGAAAAATATTATGTTCCAGCTGATTCTTGCTTGGTGATTTAAATAAGTCAAGCCGGGTTAAATATTATATCCGTGGGGAACATCAATACAGATATTTAATATGGCCACAATAGGCTTGGTGATTGGATGCCAATGAAACCGCAGTAGGTGAAAATAGCGTCAAAACAGGCGTTGTTGCATCATTTGACTACCATTTTTCGACCTTGATATGTTTATCGTGACTATTTAATCAAAAAACTTGCTATAAGCTGCCATCTCGATAAAATGTGCGGCGAATACCTTTAAGTAGAGGCGCGCTGCCTATGAGTATTTGTGCGGAGGGTGATGCCTGTGATGCACAAAGAAAGGAGTCAGCGCCGAAGTGGCCAGGCCATCATACCGGGCTGCTGGTTCTGCATCTAATAGGTGCAGGACTGCCATAGTCATCCACTATGGAGCGCTACCTGAAGGGGCTGAGGAGTATGACCTCCCCATAGGTTTTGTTTCTTTAGATCCTCTCGGTAGATCTCCACCTGTAATCTTTAGGTGCAAAGAGATCATGGACATTAGTCATTTCGCCGACTCCGGTTGGTCCGTTCTTCCCCCCCTGTTGGCTGTCGCGCTGGCGATCATGACTCGCCGCGTGCTGCTGTCCCTTGGTGTGGGCATCGTCACCGGCAGTTTGCTGCTCAATCAGTTTTCACCCCTCGAATCCCTGCATTACATGTTGAATACCGTGCTCAAGATCTTCTGGGTCGATGGCGCGCTCAATCGTGACAACGTCAACATGATCCTGTTTATGCTGCTGCTGGGTGGCCTCATCAGCCTGATGAGCGTCTCTGGGGCGACCCGTGCCTTTGCCGAGTGGGCCGAGCGTTGTGCCAAGACCCGCAAGGGCGCCAAAGCCCTGACTGGCATGATGGTGTTTGCCTTCTTTATCGATGACTTCTTCCACAGCCTGTCGGTGGGGGCCATCTGCCGTCCGGTGACCGACCGCTTCCAGATCTCCCGTGCCAAATTGGCCTATCTGCTGGACTCCACCGCGGCGCCGGTCTGCGTGCTAATGCCCATCTCCTCCTGGGGGGCTTATATCATCGCCCTGGTTGGCGGCATCATGGCGGCCCACGGTCTGACCGAGCAGAGCCCCATCGCTGCGTTTGTCGAGATGATCCCGATGAACCTCTACGCCGTCTTCACCCTGATCATGGTGTTGGTGGTGATCGCCTGTCAGCTGGATATCGGCCCGATGCGTCAACACGAAGCGTGGGCGCTGGAAGGCAAGCTGTGGGATGAGTCCAAGGGCCGCCCCATCGGTCTGGATATGGAGAGCCCGGAAGAGAGCAACGGCGGCATGATCGACATGGTACTGCCGATCCTGACCCTGACCGCCGCCACCATCTATTTCATGATTGATTCCGGTGCTGCGGTGCTGAGCGAGAAAGGGCTGCCCTTCAGCGTGCTTGGCTCGTTCGAAAATACCAACGTCGGCTCTTCGCTTGTCTACGGTGCCCTGTGCAGTCTGGTGGTCTCCATCGGTCTGGCGATGCGCCTGAAGTTGGGTGCCAAGAACTGGATCAAGGCCGCTCCGCAGGGCGTCATGGCCATGCTGCCAGCCATCAACATCCTGCTGTTTGCCTGGACCATCGGTGCCGTGGTACGCGACGTGGAGACCGGCAAGTACCTGGCTTCGCTGGCTAACGGTAACCTGCCGATCGAAGTGCTACCTGCCGTGGTCTTTATCCTCTCCTGTGCCATGGCGTTTGCTACCGGTACCAGCTGGGGTACCTTCGGCATCATGCTGCCGCTGGCCGGTGACATGGCCGCCGCCAGCGACATCAGCCTGATGCTGCCGATGCTGGCGGCGGTACTGGCTGGCTCGGTGTTCGGGGATCACAGCTCACCCATCTCCAGCACCAGCATCCTCTCTGCCACCGGTGCCGGCTGCCATCACATCGATCACGTGATGACCCAGCTGCCTTATGCACTGGCCATCGCCTTCGGCGCGGCCATCGGTTACCTGGCGATGGGCTTGATGCACTCCAGCCTGGCCGGTTTCAGTATCAGCGCCCTCTGGTTCGTGCTTTTTACCGGCTATCACCTGAAAAAGGCCAAAGCGCGGCCAGTGCTGGCCACCGCGTAACATTTATAGAGCAAGGGGCCCGCGGGCCCCTTGGTTTTGTCAGGGGCTTTGGTTAGCATGCGCCCCATAAATTCAGTTTCGGAACAGTATCATGGCTTCACTGCACTACAAATTTGCCACCATGAATTCAGGCAAATCCACCCAGCTCATTCAGGCGCACTTCAACTATCTGGAGCGGGGCATGCATCCTCTGGCGATGACGCCAGCCATCGATGACCGTTTTGGGGTCGGGGTGATCAGTGCCCGGGTTGGCCTTGAGCTGAAGGTGGACGTGTTCAGCGACAGCTGCGATCTGTTTGAAATGGTGAAAGAGCGCCATGCGAAGAAACATATCGATGTTTTCATCGTGGACGAGGCCCAGTTCCTGACCCGTGAGCAGGTCTACCAGTTGGCCCGCATCGTCGATGAGCAGGATATTCCGGTGATGGCCTATGGCCTCAAGACCGATTTTCGCGGCGAGCTGTTCCCGGGCTCCTACCATCTGCTCTGTCTGGCCGACAAGTTTGAAGAGCTGAAGAGCATCTGCTGGTGTGGCAACAAGGCTCACATGAACTCCCGGGTCAACGAAGCGGGTCAGGTGATGCGTGATGGCGAACAGGTGGAGATCGGCGGCAACGATCGCTATGTGTCGCTCTGTCGCAAACACTATCTCGAAGGTCGGGCTTACAAGTAATTCGGCTGCGATATTTGAATCGTCGAGCAGGGCGCCAATCTGGCGCCCTTTTTATTTTCCCCAACTTCTATCGCTGTGGTTCAGTCGATCTCGATATCCACCGGCGCAATGATGGGGTCGGCCACCGGCAGGCGTTGAAACAGCTGGCGAAAATGGTGCTGTACCCGGCCGATATCCACCAGCGACATGCCGGAGGCAAAACCGAACCAGACATAGAGCCCGGTGAGATCGCGAAACATCGGCGGCAAATAGCGGGGAGCGGCGATCAGCCCCTCCAGATAGTGCTGATAGAGCACCGGAATGTCATCCAGTGTCACCTTGCCGACAAACAGCATTGGCAGGATCTCGGGCACCCCTTCCAGCACGGCGCTGCGGATAAAGTTGACCGTCTCCACATAGCCACGCACGTAGGAGAGATCCTTGGTAAAGCAGGCGCCGCCGTCCACTATGCCGCCACGAAAGACCCGCTGGGTGATCTTGTAGGCGTCGTGCTCGCTGGTGCCCTGCTGCACGAAATGCTGAAACACCTCGATAAAATCGGCGCCGCGCTCGGCCATGTCGATGGCCATCACCCGATCGGAGATGCGCTTGGCCCGATCCGGAAAGGAGCTGAAGGTGAGGGTCTCTATCAGGACAGCCAGCCCCTCCTGACAGGCGGTGATCCGCGGTGAACCGGCGCTCAGCCAGGTGGCATAGGGCTGCTGGCGACCGTTGAGGGTGGTGCCGACATGGACCCACCCCTCGTGTACCTCCAGCACCTGCAAGTCCAGCTCGGAGAAACGGGCGTGGGAGTTGAGCTTGATGTAGTCGCCACCGGCAGCGGCGTCGGAGACGATGCCATCGCTCAGCTTCACCTGCACAGTGCCGTCACTGAAGTAGCTCGACAGCTTGCCCTGCAGTTTGGCGACCGCGGCCTCTCCTTCGAACTCCTTGGGGTAGGGGCGCACCAGATGGCACGCGCCGGGCAGGGAGAAGATATCGCACAGGCGGGCGCCCAGCTCCTTGAGAGTCTTGCGATCCCCGCGCAGGTGATCGCTGGCAGAGCCATAAAGCAGCTGGCTGTAACGCTGAAAATCGGGTTGGCCGCGCTGGCGCAGCATCTCGATCACCACCATGTACTGATCGACCGTCTCTTGCAGGATCCGGCCAAGATCGTCCTGTGGCCCCAGTTTTCTGCGGATCCGGTCCCGCAGCTCCTTGAGCTCCAGATACTTGTTGCGCGGATCGAAGCCGAGGGGGAGGGCATCATAGAAGTGCCTGTCGATAGCGGGCAGCTCCCTGCCACCGCTTGCCAGAAAGCGATCCTGCAGATGGCGTGGCCATTTGATGGCATCCAGAATGCGGATGGGTTTTTGCAGGGTGAGCAGCTCATCCGAGAGTGATTTCAGATGAAGGCGATACTTTTCTTGGATAGTCATGGGGCCCCCTGTGGGGCAAGCGTCATCGTGGATTTGGCTGAGTATATGCATAGCGCTTGCCAAAAAGAAGCGAGCCGCAGGGTTATCGGGTTGGCGTGCTTTTTGTTGATAGCAAATTGGTTTAGACTGCGCCCCTTGATCCCAATCTTGTCGTGGAAATGATGAATATCCCCAGCTCCGAAATGATAATGCGTTGGTTGCAACAGGCTCGTATCGAGCACTATGTCTGCGACCAGTGTCACGGTATCCACATTGTCTCTTTGCAGTCGGTCGATGGTATTCAGGAGAGCCGGATCTTCGTGGAAGAGGAAGGCCTGCTGTTCTCCTCCGAGCTGGAAGTGCGCCCCTCCGCAATGCTGCCGCTGGTTGCCGAACTGGGCCGACTCAATATGCAGTACCCCTCCCTCAAGGTGTTCCTCGATATCATCGATGACAACCTGCCGCGGCTGGTGGTCGGCCACACCGTCTTTACCAAGGCCGGACTCAGCGTCGAGCAGTTCCTGCTGTTCGTGCAAAGCACCATCGCCGCCACCCACGAATTGGTTGCCGAATGCGAACGTTCCGGCTTCCTCAACCTGCCGGAAATCCAGGTCGCACCGGAATCTGTGCATTAAGTGTTCGAACGGTTCGCCAGGTGAAAAAAGCCGTTGACGCGGGCGGGGCTTTCCCCTAAATTACGCCCCGTTCCAGCGCAACAGCGCAGCGAACACCGTGTTGGCTGAACACGTTAAACCACAGACCAAAATTTGGTGAGGTGTCCGAGTGGCTGAAGGAGCACGCCTGGAAAGTGTGTATACGGCAACGTATCGAGGGTTCGAATCCCTCCCTCACCGCCAAATATAACCCGTTGAATTTCAACGGGTTTTTCATTTCTAGACTTACGTGATTTTTTTCCTGGATCAACTGGGTGGAACAATCATGTATCTGAGTAAAAATGCCTCCGGCACCTACTACACTCGTCTCCCGCTGCCTAAGTCACTACGTGACCGTGGCTTGCCCTTCGCTATCCGTACTTCCCTTTGCACCAAAGATCGTCAGCTCGCCGTAGACCGCAACCTAGCAGTGGCAGCTCGTACTCGTGCACTTATCGCGGCTACCCCTGCCGATACTACACCCCGCAGTTTCTATCGCTGGATCCGCGCCGATCTAGACGCTTTCAAAGCTGCGGGATTTGCTGCATCTCTTACGCCCTCCCAATCCATTGCTTCCCCCATCGAGTCCTCGACTTGCCCCGCCAAGGGGATTGCCCTTACCCAGGCGTTGACACAGTTTCTCGACGCCAAATCGAGTGAGGGGATCCAACATAAATCCGTGGGCCAGCTCCAACTTCGGATCAACGCCTTTGTCACCTGGGCCAAAGGGGTCAAAGCCGATCAGGTGACCCCAACCTGAGGTGTCCTGACAAGATCGGACAGTCCCGGATCAAGCAGCCTGAGCAGTTCTCCAATACCTCTTGTTAAACTCCGCCGGGCTGACTGAGGTG
>NZ_JBFODS010000097.1:0-50384 GCF_040908445.1 Aeromonas sp. R10-2
AATAACTCTCCTTTCAAAATCCCGTTCACCCGCTCCGCCAACGCATTCTGGTAACAGTCATACCCATCCGTCATCGAGCATTTCACCCCGTACCGCTCATGTAGTGACTGATACAGCCCCGAGCAATATTGCACGCCGCGGTCCGAGTGATGGATGAGTTCACCGCCGCCACACCGTTGCTTCAGCGCTTTCTTGAACGCCATCGCCACCGATTCGGCATGCATTCCTTCGTGCACGTGATGGCCCACTATCTTGCGTGAGTACGCATCCGTCACCAGGCTCAGGTACAGCGGCCCGCTCCTGGCTGGCAGATAGGTGATATCTGCGACCCAGACCTGCTCCGGTGCTACCGGCGTAACCTGCTCTGGCCCCGCCTTGAGCAAGTTGGGATGACGGTAGAAACGGTGAAAACTGTGGGTGGTCTTGTGATACGCCCGCTTAGGCTGCACCAGCAAGCGGTGCTCGGCCAATATCTGAAACAGCCTGTCCCGCCCTACCTTGAGCCCGCCATCCTCCTGACCCTGGAGCAGATAATGCAGCTTGCGAGTGCCCACCCGAGGTTGTCGCAGTCGAACCTGACGCACGAAGCGCACCACCTGCAGCCCTTGTGCATGGCGCTCGTCGGCGACCCGATTGCGCTTGTAGTAAGCCTGCCGGCTTATCCCCAGAAACAGGCAAGCCCTGACAATGGTCAGCCTCTCGACTTGCCGCTGCGAGAGGACTTGCCGGGTCGCTTTTTTACGATGGAGACACCGTAGTCATTCTTCAGTACATCGACGACGGCCTCAAAGAACCGGGCCTTCTGACTCATCAGTGCCAGCTGCTGCTCGAGTTCCTTGATGCGCTGTTCGGGCGTCTGGTTGTCGGGGTCAGGCATGGTGATGCTCCTGCCGGCGCGTACAGAAGCCCCCTGGCTCCAATCTTGCCGACCATGTTTACGCAACCATACCAGAACGGTGGAGCGGCCCTGAATGCCATAACGCACCTGAGCCTGTTTGTAGGTGAGCTCGCCTTTTTCAATTTGCTCGACCAGTGCCAGTTTAAAAGTCAGCGAGTAATCGCGCTGTGTCCGTTTCACACCTTGTCCCATCGGGTTCTCCATTTATTGGGGGGAAAGGTGTAAACCATATTCAGGACGGGACAGAGAAAACAAAAAGGCCACCGCGATGCGGTGGCCTTTTTGCTTCTTGTAATAAGAATTTGGTGGAGCTACGCGGGATCGAACCGCGGACCTCTTGCATGCCATGCAAGCGCTCTCCCAGCTGAGCTATAACCCCGATTTGTGTGAATGACTGACGTCACTCTGAATTTGGTGGAGCTACGCGGGATCGAACCGCGGACCTCTTGCATGCCATGCAAGCGCTCTCCCAGCTGAGCTATAACCCCAAATTCGGTACTGAATGAATGGTTCTGGCGGCCATTCATCCTAAATAATGGTGGAGCTACGCGGGATCGAACCGCGGACCTCTTGCATGCCATGCAAGCGCTCTCCCAGCTGAGCTATAACCCCACAAAGGTCGGCTTGGGTGATACACACCGCACTGCCCTGGGTATTCAGTACAACAATCAGGAATCTGGTGGAGCTACGCGGGATCGAACCGCGGACCTCTTGCATGCCATGCAAGCGCTCTCCCAGCTGAGCTATAACCCCTCTGATTCCAGATTGTTCGAGGAGAATTTGGTGGAGCTACGCGGGATCGAACCGCGGACCTCTTGCATGCCATGCAAGCGCTCTCCCAGCTGAGCTATAACCCCAACTCACCTCGGCGCTGACGAAGTTATCTCCGGCAACGGAGGCGCATGATAGGCATCACCCGCTTTGCTGTCAACCCTAAAATAACCGCGACTGATTCGTTTAGTCAAAATTGCAGCAGTTCGCTGTTTTTACCAGCAAGACGCATGCTATCTCTCTGTTTTATGTCACAAATCGGCTCAAGCAGCTATACAGGAGAGGCCGTGCAGCAAGCCTCTTTCCCCGTGCAACGCCCCCGCTCTCAGGCATCTTTTGCAGGCTGATCGTCAGCTTCTCCCCCGTCACCTCGGGAAAGCCTTTCCATAAAGGGCATTGCATTTGAAAACCCTTTCCATGATTTTTGTAAATTTACAACACAGAAAGTTGATCTGGCTCACAAATGACCATAGGATCAAACCGTGACACAGGTCACACACCATAACCATAAATGACAGAGCGATGAGGTAAACCATGTTTGAGAATCTGGCAGTCCTGTTCCACCTGCGCGGTGCAACCACCAAGAACGGCGTTGTAGAGAAAGATGCCTATGCCCCCTCCACCCGTGAATACTACTTCCGCTACGGCAAATAATTGCTGAAAGCCTTTCACGGAAAATGTAATAAAAAAACAACACACATCATCACACAGCCCTCTCGAGGCGCTGTCCTGTCCGGGCCAGATGTTCCACGGCCAAACCTGAACTCCACCAAACAAGAATGGGGCCCGCAGGCCCCATCTTTTATTGCTCCGGATTGTCATTGCACCAGATAGTGCGCTGGCTAATCGGCAAGCCTTGTAACCCTGAAACGGCTCAGAGTTTGATCCAGGCATCGGCCCAAGCCGTACCCTTGCCCGGCTCATAAGCCCAGGCGGCACCGGCACACCAGCCGGTGTAGGGGTGCGGTTTGCACTCGTAGCTGGCACCGCCGTTGCTGACCCGCTCGCCCGCCTTGTAGGGAGTCCCCTCTTTATAGGCCGGATAGTCAGGCGGCGTTACGCCCCCCTCCTCTCCTTTCACCAGCAGGCTATGAGTGGTACTGCGGCTCAGATTACCTTCATCTGTGACCGTCAGTTTGATCTCCAGCCTGGTATCGCTGGCCGGCTTGGGCAGAGTCAACTCCAGAGTGACCTGATCCAGTGCCGAGGCAGAGGCACCTGCCGGAATAGTCCAGGCATAAGTGAGCGGCTTGCCTTCCGGATCGCTGGAGTGCTGGCCGGAGAGGGTCACCTTGCTGCCACCTTCGGCCTGCGCCGGACCGGTGATATTAGCCACCGGCGGCAGGTTGGTGCCACCGCCGTTATCCTCGATCACCACCTCCGGATAGAAGTGCTGAACGCAGCGGCTGTAATCCCCCTCCTTGAAGGCGCTGAAACGGGTCTGGTAACCCACCAGCTTGCACGCGTAACTCTTGCCGCCGTTGGGGTTCTCTGCCACATAGCTCCAGTCCTGCTCCCAGTAGATGGGCAGGGCACCGGCGCCCTTGTCGTCAAACACCTTCATGTTCTTGCAACCCAGCACCTCGTCGGATGGCACCGCCACCCCGAGGTAGTTGGCAAATTCGCGGTAGTAGTTGATGCGATTCTGGGACTGGGCGTGCTCGACCGGGCCACCGCACTCCACCCCACCATTGATGATCTGGGTGGTGACCCCGAAGCCCGGCACCAGACCGTTCTGCTTGTCATGGTCATTCGGCTGCCAGGTGCCATCGATGACATGGAGCATGGAGGGCTTGGGCGGCTGCGGATAGGTATAGAAGAACACCGCACTGGCCAGGTTCAGCCAGGTGTCGGCCACCAGATCGGGACGGTCGAGCAGGGTGCGTACCGTACCGAACATCGCCTCGGAGAAGGGGCCGTAGTTGTAGTTGTAGGAGAGCTGCTTGGCGCCGCGGCCAAAGTAGCTCTTGAACTCGCCATTGTCGAAAGTACCGCACGGCCACTGCTGACCCTGCCACACATCGGGGCGGCACTCGGCGTTGTAACCACCGCGCATGGTCTCATTCCATCCCATCTCGCGCACGTAGACCAGCGCCTGACGCCACTCGGCCTCCGGGCGCCAGTTTTCATGGCCGCCGGTCTCTTGAGCGAAGTGGGCGAACATGGTCGCCAAGGTCTTGCGGCAGATGGCATCGGCATCGCGGCCGTCGCTGTAGTCGCCGCACAGGGCCGGGAACTTGGCCGCTGCCTGCAGCAGGCCGCGATAGGTGTACTCGGGGGCGCGCAGCGGGAAGAGGTAGTTGAACTGGCTCTCGCTCAGCAGGCTTTCGACCCGCTTGACGTTGCCCGGGTTGTCGGCACGGCCCGGCTGCACCGCCTCGACCACCAGATTGTCCCGGGTAGCGATGGAAGCCTTGACCGCTTCCATCGCCGGGAAGTCGGTCAGCGCCTTCTCTTTGGCATCCAACTCGGCCTGGCTCATATAGACGGGGGTGGTGCTGCCATCCGGTGGAGTTGGCGTCGGCGGATTGGGCTTGTCATCGCCGCCGGTGTCCGGCGGGGTCACTTCCCCTTCGCCGACAAGCTTCCACGGGGTATCCCACTCATTGGCGGCCGCCATACCGGGAGTCTGACCCGGGTTGACCCACCACTTGGCCTCGAAAACCTGGCCGTTGTAATTGACCTGGCTGCCGCCCGGATAGGATTTGTTGATGTCGTATGCCTCGGCCGCCCACAGGTGGCCGCTCAGCATCATGCTGGCAAGCAGAAGGGTGATGCGGTTTTTTTTCATTATTGTTGCTCTCTATGGTTTTGTGGCAAAAGGCAGAGCCCGCCTGAACAGGCTCCGCCATCTTCATCATGGACTCAACCTAGGGGCAGTTTGCCGCCCCGACATCCAGCCAGACATCGTGCTTGCCCGGCTCATTGCCTTGAGTCCACCACTTGGCTTTCCACTGACGGCCATTGTGGTTGGTCAGCTCCCCGCCGTTGTAGGCAACGTTAGCGCTCCAGCCCAGCTCAACCTGACTCGCCAGCGCCCACTGATCGGCGGCGCGGCTCGGTTCATTGCCCTGAGTCCAATACTTGGCACGCCATACCAGCTGGTTGTGGCTCACCTTGTCGCCGCCGTTGTAGACCTTACCGGCCTGCCATGCGGGAACATTCGCCGCTTCCGGATCTGTGGTGTTGCAAGAGCCGTCGACCACGGGCTCCAGCGTCAGCACGATGCGCCCTTCGCTCTGATGTACCCCGTCCGAGACGTTCACACTCAGCTCATGCTGCTCGCTGGTGGTGACTGCCGGCGGTAGCAGACGCAGGTTGGCACTGGTCTCGCCGTCCGCCTGCCAGCCCGTCGGGAAGTGCCAGCGGTAGCTCAGCGCATCCCCCTCGGGATCGCTCGCCTCGGCGGTGATGGTCAGCCACTCACCGCCGATGCCGCCGAGCTGCGCCGGTACGGTCACCACCGGAGGCTGGTTCTCCACCACGCCCTGCTCCAGCGGCCGCCCGTTGACGGTAAAGGAGAGCGCCTGCTGCGGTGGCAGCAAGCTCTGCTGTACCAGTGTCTGGCCACGGCACTGGATGGTGGCGCGGCCGGGCTCGCTGGCGGTGGGCAGGTTGATGTGGAACTTGTTCATGACGCTACTGGCCGCTCTGTGATTGGCCAGCCTGAAGCGCTGCAGACCATCGCGGGTCTCCACCTGCAACTGGCAGTCATTGCCGGACAGGGTGTTGCTGTCATCCGGATAGGTGAAGCCGTAGGCGCCGTGCAGAGCCGGATAGATGTAGCTGCGCAGGGCTCCTTGCGGATCGTAATAGCCCACCAGAGTGGTCACCGGCACGCCGAACTGCTCGGGCTTGCGCGCAACCTTGGTATCGATGGGGGAGACCTCCACCCAGCTCTGGCCATCCGAGGTGAAGCTCTTCTTGAAGCCCCTGCTCACCAGGGTCTCCTTGCCGTTGATAAAGAGGTGGCTGTTGTAACCGGCCCCGTGATCGATGGTCAGACTGCGCCCACGGTTGTCCGCAGAGGCAACCGGCACCCGGATATCACGGGTCCAGCGACCATCCCACATGGCGACCCTGACCAAGCCGTAATCCGCCAGCAGGGCACTCAGTCCGGCCTCGCTCAGGGCATCCATGGGGGCATCGACCTTCTCGATCCCCTCGATTGTGTGCTGATAGGGCTCCATCCTGGCCGTAGCACTGTTCCACTTGCTAAAGCCGGTGGCCGAGTTGGCATCGAACACCGCCTTGCTCTCCAGAAAACGCTGGATGATGGCGGCCGAATTGGGGGTATAGAGGGTGAAACGGTTGGCGCCGGAGAGGGGGCGGCCGCCCGCCATCGCATCGTGCCCAAACTTGCGGCCATCGAACGGTGGCTGGCACTGGCCATCCAGACAGGCATCCTCATTGGTGCGGGTCGGCGAGAAGTTGGGGATGAAACGGTGTTTGTCACTGTCCCAGCCCCAGCTGGAGTTGAGCTGATCGGCACTGCGATGAACCGAGCCGCGGAAACCATCCACATAGTGGCCAAGGCCGAAGTTATGGCCCACCTCGTGGCTGAACTCGTTGCCCAGCGAATCATCCAGCGTGACGATGCCACCGCCACCGGAACCTCCGTGCACCTGAACTCCATTGGCATACTTGCCGCGACTGTTGTGCGCCGTCAGCTGGGCCACCACAAAGGGATGGCTTCCCTCCCCTTCACCGGCACTGCTGTTGATGCCGTAGTTGGCATTGTCGATGCCGTGGGAGATAAGCTCCTTGCCGATGCGCTGACGCATGGTGCCGCCATGCCAGCCCCCTTCGCTCGGGTCAAAATCAGTCAGCAATGTTCCGTTGGGCAGCATCACCTCAGGCAGGGAGAGCGGTGCATACTGACTGACAATCATCCGGCTGGCCGGAATGGTCTGGAAGTATTCGCGATGGGCCTCCTTGTCATTGGCAAAGGCAAAGCGATCCCGTGGTGTGGTGAGCATGCCAATGTCGATGGTGTGCAGCAGCAGTTCGCCGGGGGCGCCGACCTTGATGTCACGCAGTTCACCACTGAGATTGCCCTGACGAACGGAGAGGTTCAGTCCGGGCTGGATCCACTCGGCGGGCAGCTCGCCGCTCCAGGTATCCGCTGCATAGGTGATGCGGTTGTTCTCCAGCTCCCCCTCGCGGAACCACTGCCCATTGGCAAACTTGAACTGCAGGGTCTGGCCACGGGAGACGGTCACCTGTCGCTCGCCATAGAAGGCCGTCGAGTTATAACCGGCGCTGGAGCGGACCCGCACCATCTTGCCCTCCAGCTCCGGGCTCACGGGCAGGTAGATATCCCGAACCCAGCGGCCGTCGGCGGTCTGGATCTCCACCAGCGCGCGACCAGTGAGCCGCTCCTTGAGGAAGGCGCCGCTCTTGTCGTTCAGTTTGGCCAAATCAGCACTGCTGCTGATGATGGCAGTGGTGCCGCTCTCCGGGATGAAACTCACTCCCCCGGCAGGAGCTCCCGCGAGGTGGTAGACAGTCTCTGGCAGCGCCGATGGCGGCGACAAGGTCAGGGTGCCAAGCAGCTTGCCACTGCCGTCACGAGCCTCCACCGTCATGGGAGTCACCCCATCGGCCTGGAGCGGTTGCACCAGCAGCAAGCTCTTGCGCAGGCTGGTCAGGATGGGTTGGCGATCCCCCTCCTTGGGATGGGATGGCAGGATCTGGCTCTGGGCAAACTGCACTCTGGCAGCCAGGCTGCCCGCCAGATCGCTTTGCGGGGTCGTGTCATTGAATATCAGGGGCGAGGTGGCGGCAGACAGGGGGCCAGCCGCCAGGGTTGCCATGATGAGGGCAGCGATTCGGGTCACATTTGTGGTCATTGTCGGGTTCTCATTCATATTGCTACCGGGAATGAGGGGCATGTCGCCATGCCCCGTCATCGGTGAGGAGGCCTCAGTTACAACTTGCTGCCCCGATATCCAGCCAGACATCGTGCTTGCCCGGCTCATTGCCTTGAGTCCACCACTTGGCCTTCCACTGACGGCCGTTGTGGTTGGTGAGATCCCCGCCGTTGTAGGCAACGGCTGCGTTCCAACCCAGATCAACCTGACTCACCAGCGCCCACTGATCGGCGGCGCGGCTCGGCTCATTACCCTGAGTCCAGTACTTGGCCTGCCATACCAGCTGGTTATGGCTCACCTTGTCACCGCCGTTGTAGACCTTGCTGGCCTGCCATGCGGGAACGTTGGCCGCTTCCGGATCTGTGGTGCTGCAAGAGCCCCCCTCACCGCCTTCGTTGACTGGCGTGACGGTGAGGCGGGTTGCCGCGTTGGCGTCGAGTGCGCCATCGGAGACGGTCACAGAGAGGTCATAACCGGTTTCGACATCCACCGCCGGGCCGGTGACCACCAGGGTGGCGCTGTTCTGGCCGGTCGCCGTGATACCGGCAGGCACTTGCCACTGGTAGATCAGCTCGTCGCCATTGGGGTCGGATGCCTTGGCAGTGATGGTCACCTGCTTGCCCTCTTCCACCTTGACGCTGGCAGGCAATGTGACCACTGGTGGCAGGTTGGGCTGCGGCGCCTTGTTGGTCACCACTACCTGATCCCTGGCGGTCAGTTGATGGTCATCGGTCACCGTCAGCTCGAACACCAGATTGATGTCGGCGGACACGGCATCGAGTACAACCCGGGCCTTGGCCTGAGTGACATCAAGCAGAGCGGCCTGCGGGCCGGAGACCTGCTTCCAGCTATAGGTGAGGGTGCCATTTTCCGGGTCGTGGGAGGCGGAGCCGTTCAGCGTCACCTCGGTCGGGCCGGTGACACTCAGATCGCTGCCCGCATTGGCAACCGGCGGCTTGTTGGCTGGCGGAGTGACCCCTTCACCGTGACCGAGACCTTCATGCATGGCGTTAAGGATGTCGCCGTTGTCGGCATCGATCTCCCAGGAGAAGAGCCCGCCCAGCTTGTTGGCCAGCACGTATTGGCCTTTCGCCTTGACCGAGCGCTCGTCGTCATAGGTGATCAGCTCGCCGGTGGAAGGCTTGAACAGGGTGGCTGCTTCGGCAGTCTCGTCGTAGTTGTACTCCCAGCCTGCGCCCATATGG
This sequence comes from Aeromonas sp. R10-2, assembly GCF_040908445.1. NCBI lineage: Bacteria > Pseudomonadati > Pseudomonadota > Gammaproteobacteria > Aeromonadales > Aeromonadaceae > Aeromonas > Aeromonas sp. R10-2. The sequence continues at coordinate 8,748 of NZ_JBFODS010000097.1, forward strand.
CTGTTGACGATGTGGCGATAATCCAGCACGCCATCTTCCCAGGTGCCTTTGATCTTGCCGGTGGCGGTGCCGGTGAAGGGATCGTTGCCCTGATAGCCGCTCACCCCTTTCCAGCCGCGACCGTAGGCGGCGGCACCGATCACCAGCTTCTCGGAGTCGACCCCCTGCGCCAGCAACTGCTGAACCGCTGCATCAGTGTTGTAGCGCTTGTTGGCCGAGCCGTTGGTGGCCTGATAGAGGTTGGCCTGATGACCCAGGGAGGTATTGCTCCAGGCACCGTTGTAGTCGTAACTCATCACGAAGAGGTGGTCCATGTACTGCTGGGCAGCCTTGTAATCCACATCCTCAATCTTGTCGTAACCGGCCCCGATGGCGGAGGTGAGCTGATAGGTGCGACCGGTCTCGGCCTCCAGCTCGTCGAGCATGGCGCGCAGATCCTTCATGATCAGCACATAGGTTTCCCCATCTTTGGTCTTGTCCCCCAGATTGGGGTTGGCACCGTCCCCGCCCGGGAACTCATAGTCGATATCGACGCCGTCGAAGAACTTCCAGGTCTGCAGGAACTCTTTGACCGAGGCGACGAACACGTCACGCTTGACCTTGTCATGCATGAAGAAGAAGGGGTCGGAGAGGGTCCAGCCACCGACGGAGGGGAGGATCTTCAGGTCCGGATAGGCCTGTTTGAGGGCCATCAGGTTGCCAAAGTTGCCCTTGTAGGGCTCATCCCAGGCGACCAGTGACCCCTGCCCTTTTTGCAGCGCGGCCCAGGGATCGTGAATAGCGACCTGGAAATCCTTGCGCCCGGCGCAGGCACGTTGCAGCGCCTGGAAGCTGCCAGAAATCTCTTTGAGGCTGTCGTTGAGGCCATCACCGCCACAGATCGGGGTGAAGCCATAGAGGATATGGGTCAGGTTCTGGGCCGGCAGCTTGTCCACGGTGAAGTTGCGATCATAGACCCCCCACTCCACATAGTAGGTGCCGACCACCTTGCCGGACTTGTTGACGTAAGGCTTGTTGTGCTCCTGCAGAGCTGGCTTGAGCGGCGCAAGGTGGCTGCCGTCGGTATCGGCGACCACGATCTCCTTGGCATCAGACAGGGTGCAGCCATCGCCGTTGCACAGCGCGACCTGCATCTGATAGCGCCCCCCCTTGTGCACCTTGAAGGTGGCGGTACCCGCGGCGGAAGAGGGACCGGACCAGACTTCCTTGCCATCCAGCAGCACCTTGGCACTCTGGCCAATATCGCCGTTCCAGAGATTCCAGGTGACGGTCACATCGGCGCCATCCTTCACCTTGACCAGCTCGTTATAAGCGGTCGCGGACTGGTTGACTTCGACGATGGCAAACTTGGTGGGGCCCCAACCGATGGCGGGTTTGCCGGGAGCCGCCGCATAAGCGGCGGAGGAGGCGAGCAGGGTACCGACCATCATAGCCAGCAGTGCAGGTTTTGGACTTAGCATATTGCTTTCCTTTTCGTTATTGGAAAAACGAAAGGGCAACGCAACACGACAGGTGACACAAAAACGGCCACCCCTTGGCAAAGGCAGCCTGCATTCTACTGTGGTGGCCCCGCTATCCTAGGTCGTCTTGACCCTTAGACCGGAAGCTTTGCGTCCCGACTTTTCAATCGGTTTGCCCTTGTCACAACGTTATTTCTGGCGATAAATAATCGCCGATTGACTGTAGGGTAATTCTGATAAGTAAGCAAATCGGACCATTGCCAGCCCACCAGTTACCAACCCCGACAATTACCCACTTTCAAGAAATTAATGTTTAAAAAACAGCCGGATATGCAGACATAATCTCATCACCTCCAACCAGATACCTCACACCATTTTTTTGATCTGCATCACACCAAATTGAGAAAAATCAATGAGTAAGAACAATATGCGACAAAAGACCCATCTGTATCGCAACTAATGAATTTATAATCGCCGCTTTGCATGGCCAGCAGGTGTCTTCATGCCCAGCGAATTGCCCTCACGCACCCGGTTATCCAGATACGACAAATTTGTTCGTTTGACGATTTATGCCTTGCCACTGGCCGGGATGATCTGGCTTATCAACAGCCTCAATGGCTGGCAAAGGGCGCCGCTTGCCAGCACCTTGCTAGTCCAGAGCTACCTTATCTGCACCTTCTGGCTCTATCGCCACTACCGCTACCATCTGCACCGCCAGTGGCAGCATCTGAGTGAGGCGCTCAAGATCAACGAAACCACCGCCGAACTGGCCCGCAACTCGGCGCAATACCAGACCGAAGAGGCCTTTCTGGAGGATCTGCTCAGACGAGCCGTGATGTTGATCCCGGGAGCCGAGATGGGCTGCCTGATCAAGCTGCTGCCGGGCACAGGCATGTTGAGATATGAAGCGGCCATCGGCATGGATCTGGTGAAACTGCGGCGGATCAATCTGCCGCTGGAGCACACCTTTCAGTACAAGCTGACTCAGGGGCGTTGCAACAAAACCTTGCTGATCAACGACCTGTCGAAGATAAATGCCACCATGCCCCTGTCCGAACAGGACAGAGAGCTGCTGGTCAACTGCACCGACCTACCCATCCAGGCTACGCTGGCGACCCCGATCCATATCGATGGTCAGCTCTACGGCATGATCAATATGGACAGCAGCAAACGTAATGCCTTTACCCGCTACGACAGCCACCTGATGGCGATTCTGGCGCGGGATATTCGCCACGCCATCACCATCTATCAGCAATCCCGTCGCATCTATCAGCTGGCCAATACCGACCAGCTGACCGGACTCGCCAATCGCCAGCAATTCGAACTCGCTCTGCAGGGGCAGCCGGAAGGCACCCTGCTGCTGATCGACATGGATAATCTCAAACAGCTCAATGACAGCAGTGGCCATTTGGCCGGTGATCAGGCCCTGCGCCTTATCGCAGACGGCATACGCCAGCACTTCGGTCAGGGGGGGATTGCCGCCCGCTTCGGCGGGGATGAGTTTGTGCTGCTCACCACTCTGACACCGACCGAACTGCAACAGGCGATGGCCAGGCTGACGACCATGCTGGCCAGCGCCTCCCCCACTATCTCGTGCAGCATGGGGATGGCCCCCTATCGCGGCGACTTTGCCGCCGCGTTTGCCAGAGCCGATGCCGACATGTATCAACACAAGCGGCACCACAAGGAGCTGCGTGTGGCACAGATGCCAGCTATCGGGGAGAGCATTAATCACTAGGCAAGAGTGAGCACTTTGCAGGGACACGAGAGAAGCTGGGGGAAACCAGTTGGCAGACCCGCCAGAATGTGGCGAAGCGGGGAGAAAAAATGGGGCATGACCGGCATGCCCCGCCACCATTCAATGCTTATTTACAGCTGGCGACTCCCACATCCTGCCAGACGTCGTGTTTGCCGGGCTCATTGCCCCTGGTCCAGTACTGCGCCTTCCACTGACGGCCGTTATGGGTGGTGAGCTCGCCACCGTTGTAGGCCACATTGGCATCCCAACCCAGTTGCACCTTGCTCACCAGCAGCCACTGATCCGCGGTGCGGCTCGGCTCGTTGCCCTGGGTCCAGTACTTGGCCTGCCATACCAGCTGGTTGTGGCTCACCTTGTCGCCGCTGTTATAGGTGCTGGCCGCTTTCCAGACTGGCCAGTTGGCCGCATCCGGATCGGTCGCCGTGCAACCACCGCCGCTGCTGGCCGGTTTGACCGTCAGACGGGTTGCCGCGCTGGCATCCAGCCCGCCGTCGGAGACGGTGACGCTCAGGTCATAGCCGGTGTCGCTGGTGACGTTCGGGCCAGTCACCACCAGGGTGGCGCTGTTCTGGCCCGTTGCGGTGATGCCTGCCGGCACGCTCCACTGATAGGTCAACGGATCACCATTCGGATCAGAGGCGGTCGCCTTGATGGTCACCTGCTTGCCCGCCTCCACAGAGGCCGTGGCAGGTACACTCACCACCGGCGCCAGATTGGCCTGCGGCGCCTTGTTGGTCACCACCACCTGATCCTTGGCACTCAACAGCTGGTCATCGGTCACCGTCAGCTCGAACACAAGATTGATGTCGGCAGTCACAGCATCCAGCACCACGCGGGCCTTGGCCTGAGTGGCATCGAGCAGGGCAGCCTGCGGGCCGGAGATCTGCTTCCAGCTGTAGCTGAGCGCGCTGTTTTCCGGATCGTGGGAGGCCGACCCATCCAGCGTCACCTCGGTCGGGCCGGTCACCTTGAAGTCACTGCCCGCGTTGGCCAGCGGCGGCTTGTTGGCTGGTGGAGTCGTCCCCTCGCCGTGGCCCAACCCCTCGTGCATGGCGTTGAGGATGTCGCCGTTGTCGGCATCGATCTCCCAGGAGAAGAGGCCACCGAGCTTGTTGGCCAGCACATACTGCCCCTTGGCCTTGACCGAGCGATCGTTGTCATAGGTGATGAGATCGCCGGTCGCCGCCTTGAACAGATAGGGCGCCTCGGCCACTTCGTCGTAGCCCTTCTCCCAGCCCGCCCCCATCCGGTTGTTGACGATGTCGCGGTAATCCACCACCCCGTCCTCCCAGGTGCCTTTCACCTTGCCGGTCGCCTTGCCGGTGAAGGGGTTGTTGCCCTGATAACCGCTCACCCCGGTCCAGCCACGGCCATACATGGCGGCCCCGACCACCAGCTTGCCCGGTTCAACCCCCTGCGCCAGCAGCTGATTCACCGCCTTGTCGGTGGTGTACTTGGTAGCGGGATCCCAGCTCGCCGCATAAAGGTTGGTCTGGTGGCCCAGCTCGGTGTTGCTCCAGGCACCGTTGTAGTCGTAGGTCATCATGAAGATGTGGTCCATGTAGGGCTGGGCCGCCTTGTAGTCCACATCCTGGATCTTGTCGCCCCCCGCACCAATGGCGGAAGTGAGCTCATACTGGCGACCGGTCTCGGCCTCCAGCTCGTCGAGCATGGCCCGCAGCTCCTTCATCAGGGCCACATAGGTGGCACCATCACTCGGGCTGCCCAGTTTCGGGTTGGCGCCCTGTCCGCCCGGGTACTCCCAGTCGATATCCACACCATCGAAGAACTTCCAGGTCTGCAGGAACTCTTTCACCGAGCCGACGAACACATCGCGCTTGGTTTTGTCACCGAGGAAATAGAAGGGATCGGAGAGGGTCCAGCCGCCGACCGAGGGGAGGATCTTGAGGTTCGGATAGGCCTGCTTGAGCGCCATCAGGGCGCCAAAGTTGCCCTTGTAGGGCTCGTCATGGGCAGTGAGGCTGCCTTGCGGCATCTGGATGGCGGCCCAGGGATCGTGCATCGCCACCTTGAAGTCGGCGCGACCGGCACACGCCCGCTGCAGCGCCTGGAAGCTCCCTTCGATCTCCTTGAGGCTGTCGTTGAGGCCATCCCCGCCGCAGATGGGGGTGAAACCATAGAGGATATGGGTCAGGTTCTGGGCCGGGATCTTGTCGACCGTAAACTTGCGGCCATAGACGCCCCACTCCACATAGTAAGTCCCCACCACCTTGCCGGACTTGTTGGCGTAGGGCTTGTTGTTCTCCTGCAGCGGCGCCTTGAGTGGCGCCAGATGGCTGCCGTCGGTATCGGCGACCACGATCTCCTTGGCATCAGAGAGGGTACAGCCATCGGCGTTGCACAACGCCACCTGCATCTGGTAGCGCCCCCCTTTCTTCACCTTGAATTTGGCGCTGCCCGCTGCGGTCGAGGGGCCGGACCACACCTCCTGACCATTGAGCAGCACCTTGGCACTCTGGCCCAGATCGCCGCTCCAGAGGTTCCAGTTCACCTCCACATCGGCGGCATCCTTTACCTTGACCAGATTGTTGTAGGCAGTGGCCGCCTGATCGACTTCAACGATGGAAAACTTGGTGGGGCCCCATCCGATGGTGGGCTTGCCGGGCGCCGCAGCATAAGCGGACGAGGCGCAGCACAGACCGACCGCGAGGGCCAGCATGGTAGGCTTTGGACTTAGCATTTTTTATATTTCCCTATTTCGTTATGTTGGCAACGAAAAGGGCTACGCCCTGACAGGTAACGCAGACGGCAGTGCGGCCTCTTGGCAAAGGTGCACAACAACCTGTGGTGGCCCCGCTATCTCAAGTACGGCTCATCCCTGGACCGGAAGCTTTGCGTCCCGATCTTGCGATCGGTTTGCCCTTCGGTTACTTCATTTGCGATGCAAAAAATCGCATCCCGACTATAGAGTGAGCCAATCCGGTCTGCCACTGTCGGCGTTCAACGACAGTGGCAAGCCAATACTGTAACTGGCGGCGATTGCGCAGGAAGATGAAGAGATCTTCGCCAATAAATCTCTGTTTTCGGCATTCATCCATGACCACGGGCCACAGGATCATTGCGCGGTTTTGTGAGCCGGTTCACGGCTAGCCGCCCCGGATGCGGCTAGCGCAGCAGCAGACTGTTCATCAGGGCGCGCAGTTTGAGTGGTTTGACCGGTTTGCTGATGTAGCCATACCCCCGCTCGCGGATCTGCGCCTGCAACTCGCTCTTGCGATCGGCACTGATGATGATGCCTCCCAGCTCGTCGCCACACACCCGTTGCAGGACAGCGAGCGCCTCCAACCCGGTCTTGCCATCGTCGAGGTGGTAATCGGAGAGCACTAGCCGTGGCACAAACCCATCTGCTATCAGCGCCTCGGCTTCGGCCAGATCGACGGCGCAGCGCACCTCGCAGCCCCAGCGGCCGAGCAGGGTGCTCATGGCGGTCAGAATGTCCCGCTCATTGTCGATGCAGAGCACGGCTACCCCCTCCAGCTGGCTGTCGCGCGCCACCGGCGCTGCCAGCTGATGGGCCGTGACCGGCCGGGTCGCCAGATTGAGGGTCACCGCAAAGACCGACCCCTTGCCCGGCCAGCTTTGTAATGTGAGCTGATGACCGAGCACCTGCGAGATGCCGCGGGCGATGGCAAGCCCCAGACCCAGCCCCTGCTCCTTGGCGGTGCGGGAGTGATCGAGGCGGGAAAACTCGTCGAAGATCGCCTCCTGCTTGTCTTGCGGGATGCCGGGGCCGTTGTCCCATACCTCGATACGGATCTTCTCCCCCATCCGGCGGCAACCAAGCAGCACCCGGCCGCCCGGGTTGTAGCGAAACGCATTGGTGAGGAAGTTCTGCAGTACCCGACGCAGCAGCCGCACATCGCTGTGTACCGCATGCTTGCTCTCCACCACCGAGAAGTGGATCCCCCCCGCCTGCGCCAGCACGCCAAACTCCGCCTTGAGGTTGTCGAGCAGATCGCGCAGGGCAAAGTCGAGCTTCTTGGCCTTGAACTTGCCCGCTTCGAGCCGCGAGATATCGAGCAGATCGGTGATGAGATCCTCGGTCGCCCCCAGCGCATCGTCGATATGGCGGGCGATGCGCGCCTGCTCGCCAGCATCGGGCAACATCTCCAGCAGGGAGGAGGTAAAGAGCTTGGCCGCATTGAGGGGCTGTGTCAGATCGTGGCTGACCGCCGCCAGAAAACGGCTCTTGGATTGATTGGCCCGCTCCACCTGCTGGTTCACCAGCAGCAGCTGGCGGTTGAGTTCGGAGAGCTCGCGGGTGCGCTCGGCCACCCGAGCCTCCAGATGCTCGTTCGCTTCGCGCAGCACCCGCTCCGCATCGCGAAACGGAGTGATGTCGGTAAAGGTCATGACAAAACCACCGGCGGGCATGGGGTTGCCCTGCATCTCGATCACCCGCCCGTCCGGGCGCTCCCGCGCCGAGATATGGGCGCTGCCGCGCTTCATAAAGGCAACCCGCCGCGCCACGTGATCCTCGATATCACCGGGGCCACAGAGTCCCTGCTGGGCGTTGTAGCGGATGATCTCCTCAATGGGGCGCCCTGCCTGAATAAGCCCCGGCGGATAGTGGAACAGCTCGATGTAACGGCGGTTCCAGGCCACCAGCCGAAGTTCCCTGTCCACCACCGATATCCCCTGCCCGATATGCTCGATCGCCCCCTGCAGCAGGCCGCGGTTGAAGCGAAACACGTCGGAGGCCTCATCGACTATGGTGGCGATCTCCTCGAGCTGCATGTTGCGCCCCTGCAGGGCAGAGGCGAGCACCAGCCGCGCCGACGAAGTGCCAAATACCCCCGCCAGCAGCCGCTCGGTGTGGGCAATCAGTTCGGCCGAAGCCTGCATCTGGGGCGCCAGGGTGCCGCCCCGCTCACCGGCGAAACGACCAAAGGCGCGTTTGACCCGGCTTGAACCGACGAAGCGGGCCGCCAGCATCTCCAGCTCCTTGACCGAGACCCGCGCCTGATAGAGGGCGGCGGTATCGCGGCTCGGCTTGCCGACAAAGTTCGCGGCCTGCAGCCGCTCGCTCACCGCCGGACGGGAGAGCAGGGAACCGGCCACATAGCCAAGCAGGTTGAAGAGCAGGCTCAGGAAGATGCACCAGGCCCCGAGACTCAGCTCGCGAAACGCGGGCCAGTCCGGCGGCGCCAGCAGCTCGGCCAGCGGTGAACCGGCCAGCAGCCCGCTCTCCACCAGCAGAGTCACGAACCAGAGGCTCACCCCAAGGAAGAGACCGAGATAAACCCCCTTGCGATTGCCGTGACGCCAGTAGAGGCCGAGCAGCAGGGCCGGTGCAAACTGGGCCACTGCACCAAAGGAGAGATAGCCGATGCGCGACAAGCTGGTGAGATCGCCGAGCCAGAGGTAGAGCCCCCAGGCCGCCAGCAAGATCAGCAGGATGGCGCCACGGCGCACCTGCAACAGCAGCCTTACCAGCCGCTCGTCGCGCCCCTGCCGCCAGAAGCGGCGCAGCAGCACCGGCAGCACCAGATCGTTGCTCACCATGATCGCCAACGCGATGGTGCAGACGATCACCATGCCGGTGGCCGCCGAGGTGCCGCCGAGAAACGCCAGCATCGCCATGCCATCAAACCCGAGGGCCATCGGCAGACTAATCACATAGGTGTCGGAGGCCATATCGGCACCCACCCACTGTTTGCCCGCCAGTGCCAGCGGCCAGATGAAGAGCCCCATCACAAACAGGTAGAGCGGGAAGATCCAGCGCGCCCAGTGCAGATCCTGCCCCTGATTGTTCTCCACCACAGTCACATGAAACTGGCGCGGCAGGCAGATGACGGCGCACATAGCCAGCACCGTGTAGATGGCAAGCTCCAGCAGGTTGCCGGGGCTCACCGCCACCACCTGCGCAAAGAAGTCGCGGGTCACCTGCTCGTGAGCTTCGCCGGGTTTGCTCAAGATCAGCCAGAGGGCGAAGCCCCCCACCGCGATAAAGGCCAGCAATTTGACCACCGACTCGAAAGCGATGGCCACCACCATCCCCCTGTGGTGCTCGGTGGCATCGAGATGGCGGGTACCGAACAGGATGCTGAACAGCGCCAGCAGCAGAGTAACCCCGAGCGCCAACTCGCTGGTATTGCTGGTCGGACTGATGCCGCCGCTGTTGACCATCAGCAGATCCAGCCCGGTGACGATGGCTTTGAGCTGCAACACCAGATAAGGGAGGATCCCCATGATGGCGATGAGGGCGATCACCATGGCGAGCCGCTGGGATTTGCCGTAACGAGCGGCGATAAAGTCGGCGATGGAGGTGATGTGCTCGCGCTTGGCCACCAGAATAAGGCGGGCCAGCAGCCGCCAGCCAAAAAGGAAGACCAGCATGGGGCCAAGGTAGATGGGCACCGGCGACCAGGGGGATTCACTCGCCTGCCCCACGGTGCCGAAGAAGGTCCAGGAGGTGCAGTAGACTGCCAGCGACAGGCTGTAGAGCAGCGGTTGCCCCTTGAGACGGTGCCGTTTGTGCTTGTCTGCCACGAAGGCGATCAGAAACAGCAGCCCCAGATAGGTGAGCGACAATCCGATCAGCAGCCATCCCTGGTGCATCGATAACTCCTTGTCCATGTTGAGTTTTTGTATACAACCTCGCCAGTCTAGAGAGGCTGCAGCCAAAAGTCATCCCCTTCGGACAGATTGAAATTATCGTTTTTCAATAAGTTTTATCTTGGCTGTATATCGCAAAACAATAAACATTGCCGATGTGGATATTGATAAACGATAAACTTTACCTTTCAGATAAAACCATCACAGTGAGGAATGAGATGATCTCCAACAAACTCGAACGCTCGAGCATGCTGATCGAATGGCTGCTGCTGCTGGCACTGCTGGCGACCCCTTTGATCACCTTGCTGGAGGTGTGGACCCCCTTCGGTGGCGCCGATTTTCTGCAGGAGAAGCTCAACACCATCTTGAGCCGCCCCGGCATCAATCCTGCCGACTATCCCCTTCACTTCTCCACCCGGCTGCTCGGCACCCTGGTGCAGCTGTTGCCGGATCTGGTCTTTATGATGATGCTCTGGCAACTGCGCCAGCTGTTTCGTGGCTACCGCGCCGGTCTGCTCTTCACCTTCGAGCAGATCCGCCGCTATCGGCAGATCGGAGTGCTGCTCTGTACAACCTTCCTGGTCGAATTGATCCTGACCCCCTTGCTGGATACGGTGCTCACCATTAGAGGCCCGGAAGTACTCGGTACCATAGCGCTGAGTACCTCCGATTTCCGGGTACTGCTGGCGGGACTGATCGTACTGGCGCTGGCACTGGTCATGCGCGAGGCCAAACTGCTGGCCGATGAACAGCAACTGACGGTGTGAGGAACGTATGCCCATTATCATCCGACTCGATGCCCTGCTGGCCGAGCGCAAAATGACCGCCCGCGAGCTGGCCCAGCGCATCGACATCACCGAGGCCAACCTCTCGATCCTCAAGAATGGCCACGCCAAGGCGGTGCGCTTCTCCACTCTGGAGGCCATCTGCCGTGAACTCAAATGCCAGCCCGGCGATCTGCTGGGCTACGAGCAGGAGCGCTAACCCTCTTATGAGTCGTCATATCACCCTGTTTGCCCTGTGGCTGCTGCCGCTGTGGGCCTGCGCTGGCAATGACGCGAACGGCCCCCGCTACCATATCGAGCAGGGCGCCAGCGCCAATGTGCTGCAAGTGCGCCTCACCATGCAGGGCAAGCCCCCTTTTACCCTGCTCCCCGCCCGCCAGTTGCCGGGCAGTGCCGCGCCGGTTTCCCCCGCGCTGGTCTGCCTTGCAGACAACCAGCCGGTTGCCCTCAACCAGCCCTTCTCTTGCAAGGAGATCGGCTGGCAGATCACGCTCACACCGGCTCCGGCAGAGGGTGCTGATGCCTCGGCCCAACAGTCGCTTCTGTTTGCTCCCAACCAGTGGCTATTGACCGAGTGGGGTAACTTTGTGCGCCAGATGGGGAGCCGCCAAGGAAAGGTTTGTCTACCGGATGGCAACTGCCAACCACTGCCGGATGTCAACCAGCCGCCGCTGATCCTGTCATTTGGTCTGGACACAGTGCCCGTCACCAAGCCGGATCCACGGCTGGTGCTGAGCCATGACGAGACCGCCAATCAGCTCGATCTGCCGGCCTTGCAGCAGCAACTGAATGAGATCGTCGACTATCTGGCCTTCCAGCTCGACGTGGATCCCCCCACTCACCCGTGGCAACTGGTGTGGCTGGGTCGGGATGTGGCGACCCGCTCCCTCGGCGGCGCCGCCGGAGATCAGGTGTTTGTCGCCAACTACCCCACCGAGGCTGGCAAACCGACGCCACAGGCCCCCTTGCGCCTGCTGCGCACCTCGGCCCACGAGGCGGTGCATATCCTCAGCGCTCGCCGCGCAGCTCCACAGCCCACCTGGGTCAACGAAAGCCTCGCCGAGTACCTCGCCATCAAGGCGCTGCGCCGCTTTCGGCTGCATCAGGTCACGGCGGTCAACGAGCTGGCCGAGCGGGGCAAACAGCTGCCCCATAGCGAGAGTGGTCTCTATCGGGCGGCTCGCGAGGTGATGGCTGGCGATCGCTCCTACTACCCGCTCTTTTACGTCAAGGGGAGCGCCTTCTGGGAAGCGCTGGATCGGGAGCTGCAACACAATGACGTGACGCTGGCGCAACTACTGCCCCAGCTGGGCTGGCTGCCGGATGGCCGCTTTGATGCAGCATCCAATGAGCTGCTTGCAGGCACCATCGGCTCGGACACCTGGCGTCGTCTCAGCCGCCTCTATCTTGGCGAGCAGCAGTAACGCCACAAACCGCAGCAACGAAAAAGGGAGAGCCGTGGCTCTCCCTGTTCAGATGTGCATTTCTCAGGCCGGAGCCCTCCCCTGCGCAGACGGCGCAAAGGGGCGCAGCCGCAGGAAGAAGACCGGCAAGACCACCAGCACCATCAGGAAGAAGATGCCGCCGCCGAGAGGCTCGAACAGCACGCCACAGACAGCCATCAGGGCCGCCACCGTCATGCCGAGGCCAAGGGCCGCATAGAGCGCCTGGGTCGGGATCAACTGCTCGGCGGGCAGCTGGCGAGTCATGAAGCGCACCGCCCCCAGATGGCTCATGCCAAACGTCACCGAGTGGAGCAATTGCCCCAGCACCAGTACCCACAACTCGGTCGAGGCACCCAGCAATACCCAGCGCACCACACAACCGATGGCACCGGCAATAAAGAGACTCTGGGCGCCAAAGCGTTGCAAGAAGCGCTTGTCGGCGGCAAACATGCAGATCTCGGCCACCACCCCGAGCGCCCAGAGATAGCCGATGATGGTGCCGCTATATCCTTGCGCCTTCCAGTAGATGGCACTGAAACCGTAATAGGCGGCGTGGCTCCCCTGCAGCAGAGCGGTCAGCAGCAGGAAGCGACGCACCGGCGCGCTGCGCAGGGTTGCCAGCAAGGACGCCTTGGCGCGCTCGCCCTGACTATCCTGTGGCGCCGGATAGAGCGGCAGCCAGCTGAGCAGCAGCATCAGCACCAGCCCCGCCACCATGGTGTGCAAAATCCAGTCACTACCGAAGTTGCCCACCAGCGCCCCCACCAGGGTAGAGGCGACGATAAAGGCAAAGGAGCCGCACAGCCGCACCTTGCCGTAATCGAGATGGGCCTGCACCACCATGCGGGTCGCCAGCGCCTCACCTACCGGCATCAGGGTCGGATAGATAAAGTTCGCCAGCAGGGTCAAGCCCACCAGCCACCAGAGGTTATGACTGAGATAGAAGCCGAGAAACGCCAGCAGACTGAGCAGGGAGAGCAACCGGGTAACCGGCAGCAGATGGCCCGCCCCCTTGATCTGCCCCATCACCATCAGGTTGCCAGCAAAGCGGATCGCCATCCCCGCCCCCAGCAGGAGACCAATCATCTCGGCGCTGACGCCCACCCCCTCCAGCCAGAGCGACCAGAACGGCAAGTAAGCACCGTAGACAAAATAGAAGGCGCCGAAAAAGAGCGCTAACCAGGAAAACGCGGGCATAGATCCTCTGCAACCGGATGACGGGAGCAGAATAATAACCCATCCGCCCCCGCAGATCCCGATGGAAACCCTGCGCAGAAAACGAAAAAACTTCAATAAAATTGAACTATTACCGAAGAGGTGGGGTCTACTTGGTAACACCTCCTCCTGGTTAGTGTTGCAATCCTTCCACCCGCCCATGGCGGGTTTCTTTTTTAGGCAAACATCTGCTCTGCGCCATCGTCACAACATGGCGGCGACAAAAAAGGGGCCGAAGCCCCTTTGATCATCTGCGTCTGTTGTTTGCTCTTTAGAATACGTATTTGACCCGTGCACTCAGGTTGCGGCCCGGTTCGGTCATCATGCTGTTATCGGAGCCCTCGGCACGACCGGCGATGCGCTCGTAGCTGGTGTACTCCTTGTCAAACAGGTTGAAGACCCCGACGTTGAGCTGCAGGTCGGTCATCGGGTTGAACTGGGCGTACATATCCACCACTCCCCAACCAGCCGCCTTCTCATACTCCTTGCCGTTCGCATCCTTGCCGACCTTGCCCATGTCGTCGGCAAAGCGCAGTGCTGTATTGAAGTTCCATTTTTCTTGCTCCAGACGGACACCGACACTGCCACTCAATGGGCTTAATTCATTGATATAATTACCGTTACCATCTTTACCATCGATATATGCCAAGTTCCCCCAGATATTGACAATGTCATTGAACCAGTAATCCGCCTTGGCCTCGATCCCTTTAGTCGTAACCTTACTCAAATTTTGATATTGATAAACAGAGGTGACTCCTTCCTTACCAACAGCAACAAAGCTGATGAAATCGTCAAACTTGTTGTAGAAGCTGGCCACTTCATAGCTGAAGCCATTGTGGCTGCCACGTACACCAAGATCGATGCCATCGCTGCTCTCCGGGTTGAGGTTAGGGTTGGGCTCGATACGATAGTTGTAAGCCTGATGGTTCAGGGTGGAGAAGGCGCTGTCATACATGGGGGTCTTGAAGCCGTGGCTGTACTGGGCGAACAGGTTGGCCGCCTCATGGGCCTTGAACACCAGACCCAGCTTGGGTGACAGCTCCCCTTCGGAGAACTTGTGCAGCTTGTCGCCTGTGTAAGCAGGGTCGTTGTCCGGAGTCATCCGGTAGTAGTCATAACGGGCCCCCGGGGTCAGCACCCAGCGCTCGCCAAACTTGATCTCGTCAAAGGCCCACAGGGCACTGCGCTCGCTGGTGGTAGCCGGGAAGCTCAGCTCGTTGTAGCCGACAAAATCACCGGGAGTCGTAGGCCCTTTGTAACGGGTACGTTCGTTGTCGGTATGCTCGTACTCAGCACCCCAGGCCAGACGATGGTTGGCGACTGCCTTATGGAACTGCAACTGGGCGCCGATGTTCTTCTGATCGAACACGTTGTGATCCAGCGAATTTTTGAACACATAGCGGTTACGCGGGTTAACCGGATACTTGGATGAGGCGTACTGATCCAGCGTCTGCTTGGTGCGGGCAAAGTAGACCTTGCTATCAATCCGGTCGGCCCAGCCTTGATTCAACGCGATGCCGTGATCCAGCACCACAGAGAGGTTGTCGGTCTGCTTGTCGGTGATGGGCTGATCAAAGACACGGGCGGTGCCAGTACCGACCTTGTTGAGCTTGACCGCATCCGGCTCCTCGCCATCGGTCAGGTAGTCAACGGTCAGCTTGAGGAACTGCTCATCGGAGAGGTTCCACTTGCTCTTGAGCAGCAGGGCGTGGGTACCGATATCGAAGTCGTTCTTGGTGGAGTCGAAATTCTGGGTCACACCGCCATCGCGCCAGGTGTAGCGCAGCAGGTTCTCCACTTCACCAGTGCGCAAGGCGCCGGTAAAGCCCGCCATCTTCTGGTGGCTGCTGGAGGCGTAACCGCTGGTCACATCCAGATAACTATCCTTGCCCTTGAGGAAGTCGTTGGCATCCTTGGTGGTGATGGCAATCACGCCACCCAGCGCATCGGAGCCGTAGGCGGCAGACGCCGGCCCCTTGGCCACTTCTACCTGCTTGATCATGTCGGTATCGAAGTAGCTCTGGCCAACCCCGCCCTTGCTGTAGGCATCGTTCTGGCGCACACCGTCGCGCACCACCTTGACCCGGTTTTCACCCATGCCGCGGATGATAAAGGTCTGCGCATCCCCCTGACCGCCGAGCACAGTCACACCGGGTTCGTAGCGGAACAGGTCGGCGACGTTGGTGACGACCTGCTCTTCAATCTGCTTGGCGGTGATCACCGAGATGGGGCCGGAGACATCTTCCAGTTTTTGCTCCATCCGTGAGCCGCTGACGACCACGACTTCATCCGCCTTCTGGGTGGCAGCAAAGACCTGGGAGGAGAGACCGGCCGCCACGGCGAGGGCAACCAGAGAGAGTGCGTTATGATGGGTCACAGCGAATCCTTATTGAGAACTGTTATCATACAGGCCGCATATTACCCGGCTCTCGACAAAGATCAACAAGAAACGAAATCATTCTCATTTGTTTTGAACCAAATTGGTTTTACACTGTCGCCCTGTGTTGCCCTTATTCTCTATTAGCCCCCCGAGATGCACCGGCATCCGGGCATATCAGCCGTGAGATCCCATGATTAGACGACTTCCCCTGCTCGCCCTGCCGCTGCTGCTGGCAGCCTGTGCCACCCCCACCCAACCGACCCAGTCATCACAGTTGCAGACGCTCTATGACTACCGGCTAAGCAGCGAGGGAGACGCAGACCTGACGCTGGAGCAAGCAATCGCGCGCATTGCCGACGCCGACATCATTCTGGTGGGTGAGCTGCACAGCCATCCCGCCGTGCATCTGTTGCAATCGCGCCTGCTGAGCGGGCTTTACACCGCAGGCCAGCAGCACGGGCGGCCATTGGCCCTCTCCATGGAGCAGTTCAGCCGCGCCGATCAGAAGACGCTGGATGCCTATCTGGCGAACCAGATTGGTGAAGCGGCCTTGATCCGCGAAGGCAACGCCTGGCCCAACTATCCGAGCGACTACCGCCCGCTGGTGGAGTTTGCCAAGGCTCACCAGATGCCGGTGATCGCCGCCAACGCCCCCAAGCCGCTGGTGAGCTGTGTCGGTCAGGAGGGGGCTGAGTGGCTCGACAAACTGCCCGCGTCGCGCCGCAGCCAGCTGGCCCGCCAACTGACGATGGGGGATGATCCCTATCGCCAGAAATTTATGGCTTCCATGCACCACGGCGATGCCGACAGCAACGCCCGCCGCTTCGCCGCCCAGACCAGTTGGGATGACACCATGGCCGAGAGCATGGTGGATTATCTCGCCAAGCACCCGGGCCAGCAGATCATGCATATCGCCGGCAATTTCCACGTCGAGGGGGGGCTTGGGCTCGCCAGTCGCATCGCCAGCCGCAATCCTGCCCTCAAGGTAGCGCTGGTCGTGCCCCGTACAGATGAGACCTCTGTTGCAGATCGCGCAGCCGATGTGCAAGTAACCATCATGCCGCTGCCTAAGCGCTGGCAAAACAGTGACGAGATGAAGCAAGATATGGGCGCGCTGCATCAATCCCGCAGTCGTGACTGCAGCCAGTGGCTGCAACCCTAATCTTCAAGGAAACGGCGGGTAAAATATGGATGTGTTACTGATCATCGATGTGCAGCAAGGCTTGTTCAACGAGCCCCGTTACCGCCAGGAGCAGGTGCTGGCCAATATCAATCGGGCTGCGGCCCATGTCAGGCAGCAACAGGGACGGGTCATCTATATCCAGCATGACTCGCCCCCCGGTACCGAACTGGAACCGGGCACCCCGGGTTGGCAGTTGCACAGTGCGCTGCAACCGGCCAAGGGGGAGAGCCGGGTACGCAAGACAGCCTGTGACAGCTTTCTCGATACCGAGCTTGCTTTCCTGCTGGCCGAGCAACCGGTCGATCGACTCATTCTCTGTGGCTGCGCCACCGATTTTTGCGTCGACACCACGGTGCGCAGTGCCGCCTCCCATGGGTACGAGGTGCTGGTGTTGAGCGATGGTCACACCACCGCCGATCGCCCCCATCTGAGCGCGGCCCAGATCACCGAGCACCATCACTGGATGTGGCGCCACCTCAGCCTGCCGGAGGGGCGCAGTGTGACCCTGCTCACCACCGACGAGCTGCTGGCAGTAACACCCGCCCTGCAGCCGTGCTAATCTGCGAGCCTCGCTTCGTTTCTCACTGGAGTCTGTCGTGCGCCTGTTGTCTGCCACCCTGTTGTTGATTGTTCCCCTGCTGTCGGCCTGCTCCAGCTTGCCCGGACAGAAGTATGACGGGCCGGAGCCCCTGTTTCTGACCCACATCAACGAGGAGGGGAGCAAGCGCTTCACCTTTGAAGCCGCGCCCAACGACACCTTGCCGCGCGGCCTATCGGCAGCCCAGAGCCAGCGGCTGCTGGAGCAGCGGGAGGCGTTACAGGAGAACCTGCTGACCGAGACCCTGGCGACCAAGCAGTATTGCCGCCAGGGCTACATAGTGCTGAGCCAGACCTCCTGGAAGGTGCGGGGAGAGTGCAACGAAACTGCCACCGACGCTGATCGTCGCGCTTTTCCCAACAAGGCCTCCTGGCAGGATTGAACTGGCGGATGAGATAACGCAATAAAAACGGGCAGCCAATTGGCTGCCCGTTTTGTTATGACGGCTGTAGTGGTCGACAGAGATTATCAGACCGGCGCATCGGCCGGGCTGGTTAGCTCGGCACCGTTGTCGATGCGCTTGTGCCCTTCCACCAGATGGACGAAATCCACCAGCTCGTCACCGGAAACCGCGAACGCCTGTCCGAAGCCCTTGACGAACAGCCCCTGTTCCGGTTTGAGGCGGAACAGTTTGAAATCCTTGAGGTTGGAGAGACCCTTGATGATCTCGCCAAAACGCCCCTCCAGCGCCGCCACCGCCTTGCTCCAGCGGGCGTCGTCACGGGCCACCACTTCAGCCACCGCATCGAAGGTCAGGCGCTTGCGGGCAAACAGCTCGCGGGCACCGCTCTCATCCTCGATCAGCATCAGGGATACCCGGGGCACCTGTTGCAGATTGCGGGCATGGCGAGCGATCTCGGAGATCAGCACATAGTAGCCATCTTCCTGCAGCACGAACGGGGCATAGCTGGCGTTGGGGTTGCCTTCGCCATCGACTGTGGCGAGCTGCAGGGTGCGGCAGCTGTCGCGAAACTCGCGGATCTCCGGTTGCAGGCGGTTCTGCAGACGCTCCTGACGTTCACTCATGCTTTGACTTCCTCTTGAGAGTTGTGGCGCAGCGCCATGAAACGGGTGACCTGATCGGCCAGCAGCTGGCGTTTCTCGTCGCGACCCAGATAGACCTTGAAAATGCAGCGGCCGGAGTGACCGAAGAACTGGAAGGAGTGCCCCTCCTTGCCCATGAACAGCTTGCTGACCAGCGCAATCCCCGCCACGTTGTCGAGCTTGAGATGACCATGCAGCTCACCGTCGCGGCCCATCAGGTTGTAGTAACCGCGTGCGTCCTTGCCTTTCGGGAAGGGGGCTTTTACCTCGAAGATGGAACCTTCTGATTCGACGATGGTGGTCACCGGGCCCCAGTCGGCCAGATCTTCCAGCAGACCTTGTGCGCGATCGGCGGGCAGCAGGGTCACCAGCTCGGCGGGCAGATGGCGAACCACCTCCCATTCGCTGATGGCAAGCTGGGCCGCCAGGGTGGACGGATGAGCGCCGGGATCCTGCTCCAGCAGCGCGTGAATGCGTTGTGCAATGCTCATGTTTTCTCCCTTTGCGGGACCATGTTGTCCCGCTGTTTATCATGGCGGCTACTCTAATAAAGCACCGGAATCAATGCAATTGATAATTGCTATCATTATCAGTGCATTTTTTCCAAAGCCTTGATATTCTCGGCGGCACACCCGTTTCATTCACCCCTTCGGAGGTTAGCATGGGCCGTCGTCTTGCCCTCGCCATCACCCTGCTCTGCAGTTCACTGTCCCCCTTCTCTGCCGTTGCCACCGACGGCCAGAAAGAGCGTATCGTCAGTATCGGCCCGGCCACCACAGAACTCATTCTGGCCCTTGGCGGTGAATCGAGCCTGATCGCCACCGATGTCAGCAGCCCCTTGCCCAAAGGGTTGCCCAAGGTGGGTTATCACCGGGCGCTGGCCGCCGAAGGGATCCTGAGCCTCTCCCCCACCCGACTGGTGGGCAGCGACGAGATGGGCCCGGCCCCGACCCTGGATCAGCTGCGTCGTGCCGGGGTCAAGGTGGAGGTGCTGGATACCGCGCCGACTCTCGCCAACCTCAACCAGCGTATCGACACCCTCTCCAGCCTGCTGGGCGATAAAGCAGCTGGCGATCGCCTGAAGGCAGAGATCCAGGCCCAGACCGATCAGCTGGCGGTGCAAGCCAAACAGAACAAACCGCTCAAGGTCGCCTTCCTGCTGCTGCACAAGGGGCAACCCACCAGCATCGCCGGGGGGGACACCACGGCCAGCGCGCTGATCTCGCTGGCGGGCGGCATCAATCCGGTCGCCGAATTGCGCAACTACAAGCCGGTATCCGCCGAATCCCTCATCGAGATGCAGCCCGATCTGGTGCTGGTCAGCGGTCGTGACTGGCAGCAGTATGCCGATCCGGCCAAAGTGCTGGCTGAAGTGCCTGCCCTGGCCGCCACCCCGGCTGGCAAGCGTAACGCCATTCACGCCATCGACGGCCACGCCCTGCAAGGGGGCCTGAGCCTCAACTCCCTGCAACAGGCGAACCAGATCGCCCAATGGATCAAGCAGGGGTCATGATGCGCTTGCCCCTCTCCTGGCTGCTGGCCTTCACCACGGCCGCACTGGCGCTGTTGCTGCTCGGTTCGCTGGCAACCGGTCCCATGACCCTCACCCTGGGCGAGAGTCTGCGGGCGCTGTTTGCCGGGCAGGAGAGCGGGATTGAGTCGCACAAACTGCTGATCGTGCAGGAAATTCGCCTGCCTCGTACCCTGCTCTGCATCGCAGTGGGGGGGATCCTCGGGCTATGTGGCGCAGTGATGCAGGGGCTGTTTCGCAACCCCCTGGCTGACCCAGGCATCATAGGTGTCTCCGGCGGTGCGGCGCTCGGCGCGGCGCTCGCCATCGTGCTGCTGGCCCCCCTCGGCCAGCAGCTGCAAGCCACCATAGGGGTTGGTCTGCTGCCGCTGCTCGCCTTTCTCGGCGGCGCGCTCACCACCACCCTGGTCTATCTGCTCGGCACCCGTGAGGGGGGCACCTCGGTCACTGTCATGCTGCTGGCCGGGGTCGCCATCACGGCGCTCTCCGGTGCAGTGATCGGCCTGCTCACCTATCTGGCGGACGATCAGATGCTGCGCAACCTGAGCCTGTGGCAGATGGGAACGCTGGCGGCAGGCAAACCGGCCGATGTGGCGCTGGCCCTGCTCACCCTGGCGGCCCTGCTGTGGCTCTTTATGCGCGATGCCAATCCCCTCAATGCCCTGCTGCTGGGTGAAGGGGAGGCTCGTCATCTGGGGGTCAATGTGCAATCCCTCAAACGTCGTCTGATTCTGCTCACCGCCGCGGGCGTCGGGGTGGCGGTGGCGGTATCGGGGATGATCGGCTTCGTCGGGCTGGTAGTACCCCATCTGGTGCGCCTGCTGGCAGGCCCCAACCATGTCAGGTTGCTGCCGCTCTCGGCCCTGCTTGGCGCCGCCCTGCTGCTGGCGGCCGACATGCTGGCACGCACCCTGCTGGCCCCGGCCGAGCTGCCGGTGGGCATCATTACCGCCCTGCTCGGCGCCCCCTTCTTCATCTGGCTGCTGGTAAAAGGCCGCCGCGCCCTGTGATACGGACTGTTATGCAACCACTCTCATCCTCACTCTCCTCCCCCATGTTGAGCTGCACCCGACTCAGCCTGCGCCGTGGCCAGCGCCAGATCCTGGATGGGCTCGATCTTAGTCTCGAGAGCGGCACCCTCACCGCGCTGCTCGGCCCCAACGGGGCGGGTAAGAGCTCGCTGCTCAAGTGTCTGACCGGCGAGCTGGAATATGAGGGCGCCATCACCCTGTTTGGCGCGGATCGCCAGCAGTGGGACAGCAGCCAGCTTGCCCACCGGCTCGGGGTATTGCCGCAAAGCTCCTCCCTCAACTTCCCCTTTCTCTGTGAGGAAGTGGTCGCCATGGGGCGCTTGCCCCACAGTGAACCGGCGGCGCGGCGTGACGAGATTGTGGCGGCGGCCATGACCCATGCCGGGGTCGAGCATCTGGCCAAACGGCTCTATCCCGGGCTCTCCGGCGGCGAGCGGCAGAGGGTGCAGTTTGCCCGGGTGCTGGCGCAGATTTGGCAGGCCCCCTCCCCGACCGAGCAGGCCGAGCAACCCCGCTTGCTGCTGCTCGACGAACCCACCTCGGCGCTGGATCTGAAATACCAGCATCAGCTGCTCACCATGGCGCGCGCCCTGGCCAGCCGCAATACAGCTGTGCTGGTGGTGCTGCACGACCTCAATCTGGCGGCGCGCTATGCCGATCGGCTGGTGATGCTGGAACGGGGCAAGCTGATGGCCGATGGCACACCTGCCGAGGTGCTCACCCCCGAGCTGATTGCCCGTCTCTATGACTATCCGGCACAGGTGATCCACCACCCCGAGAGCGGCCTGCCGATGGTGGTGTAGTCATTCTTTCTGATGCGAGATGCTCGATCGAACCACTGCAACCCTATAATGGCAGCCTGTTAACCGACGCAGGTGTCACCATGATTCGCTTTGCCACGTTTAATGTCGCTTTTGATCGCTCTGCCGCCGGTATGCTGACTGGCGAGCTGGCGCTGACCCGCACCGAGCAGGATGCCCTGCTGGCCCGCCTCGCCGAAGGGAGCCTGAGCGGCGCCACGGAAACCAAAGCCAAGAACGTGCAGCAGATCCGCAACGTGGCGGAGATCATCCAGCGCACCCGCCCGGATGTGTTCCTGCTCAACGAGTTCGACAACGACGGCAAAGGCGAGAGCACCGCCGATCTGAAAGCCTTCAACGACAACTATCTGGCCCACGCCCAGCACGCAGAGGTGACGGCCATCAGCTATCCGGTGATGCAGAATTTCGCCACCAACACCGGTCTGATGAGCGGTTATGACCTCAATCTGGATGGCAAGGTCAACAGCGGCCCCGACGATGCCTGGGGCTTTGGCAACTACCACGGCCAGTACGCCTTTGCGGTGATGTCCAAATACCCCATCGACACCAAGCAGATCCGCACCTTCCAGCACTTCAAGTGGAAGGATATGCCGGGCGAGCAGAATCCCATCATCGATGACTGCAACAATCCCAAGGTCAAGATCCCGGCCAGCCGCCAGTGTGGCGATGCCTGGTATGAAGACGCGGCCTGGCAGCAGTACCCGCTCTCCTCCAAGAACCACGCTGATGTGCCGGTGCGGATAAAAACCGAGAAGGGGGAAGAGGTGATCCACTTCCTGATCTCCCACCCAACCCCGCCGATCTTTGCCAACGCGGCGCGCCACACCGTCAAGCACAACCGCGCCGAGATCGCCTTCTGGAATGACTACGTCAAGGGTCTCAACTACATGACCGATGACAAGGGCACCAAGGGTGGGCTGGCCAAAAACGCCAAGTTCGTCATCGCCGGCGATCTCAACGCCGATCCGCTCACTGGTGACGGTGACCTGACTGCCATTCAGGATCTGCTAAACAACCCGCTGATGAATCAGGCCATCACCAATGGCACCCTGATCCCGGTCAGCGAAGGGGGCCCGGAGTGTGTCAGCAAGGGGGCCGACTGCAAACGCAACCTCAATCGCCCCAACCCGGAACGGATCACCAACTCCAGCGTGCTGCAGCTGGATCACGTCATCCCCTCCGCCAACCTCAACGCGGTCAAAAGCGGCGTCTTCTGGCCTGCCAGCTTCGAGGCCGGTTATCACCTGGTCTATGATGCGAAACTCGGCATCGCCAAGGGAGTCAGTTCGGATCACCGCATGGTGTGGGTCGATCTCAAACTCGACTAACTCTGCCATGACCCCGCTGCGGCGGGGTCTTTTATTGGCGATGGTCAGCGAGCTGAGCTCTGCTTATTAATCCACCTGTTGGCATTGAGTTATCCATCCATAACGCCTCCATGGCCGTTGAATGGGCCTCGCGATCACAGAACCGCCGCGCCAATGGTGGTAGCATGCCTCCTCTTGCCATCCGGCCGCACGGCGGATCCGGTGGCCCTCCCTCCTCCGCTTTCACTTTTTGAGGAACGATTTGATGGAACTGCTTCTGCTTAGCAATGGTAAAGCCAACGAATTTCCGGGTCTGCTCGGCTGGGCCCGGGATCGGGTTCAAAGCCTGCTGGCTCGCAAACAGGTCAAGCGCATCCTGCTCATCCCCTACGCGGTGATCCGCAGCGACTGGGATGCCCGTGCCAACGAACTTACCGAGAGCCTCGGGATCGAGACCATCAGCATTCATCACTTCGATGATCCGGTCGCGGCCGTCAATCAGGCCGACGCCATCTTTATCAGTGGCGGCAACACCTGGCGCCTGAATCAGCTGCTGCATGAGAATGGCCTGATCGTGCCGATCCAGCGCGCCGTGCGTGAGCGGGGTGTCCCTTATGTGGGCTGGAGCGCCGGTTGCAACGTGGCGACCCCGAGCATCCGCACCACCAACGACATGCCGGTCTGCAACGCCGCCGTGCTGCCCGCGCTGGGCCTGTTCCCGCTGCAGATCAACCCGCACTATCTGGACGCCAGCATCAGCGGCCACATGGGCGAGACCCGCGACGAGCGTCTGGCCGAGTTCTGCGCCATCAACCCGAGCGAATATGTGGTGGCCCTGCGCGAAGCGAGCCTGCTGCAGATCAGCGGCGATACCGTTGAGTACTGGAGCGCCCGCGAGCAGGATTTCAAGATCTTCAAACAGGGTCAGGAGCCGCAAGCCTTTATGGACGCCGCCCCGCTGGCCGAGCTGACCCCCTTCAAGGTCGGCTGAGCCACGAAGAGCGCCGAACCACTTGCAGGCAGATGGCTCACAGCAACGTAGAAACAAAAGAGGGATGGCTCGGCGCCATCCCTCTTTTTTATCTTCATCTTTCAGCTGGTTGCAGTCTGATTACTCACCCTGCAGGGTCACCAGCACCTTGCGGGCGCCACCATCGATGCGATGCTCGCCAAGCCAGATCCCCTGCCAGGTGCCGAGCGCCAACTGACCTTCGCGAACTGGCAGCAGCAGGCTCACCCCGAGCAGGGAGGATTTGATATGGGCGGGCATGTCATCCGGCCCCTCATAGGTGTGGCGATAGTAGGGGGCATCCTCCGGCGCCAGCCGGTGCAGATGGGCCTCCATATCGCTGCGCACGCTGGGGTCGCAGTTCTCGTTGAGGGTGAGCGAGGCGGAGGTGTGTTGCAGCAGCAGGTGCGCCATGCCGACTCGGTAATCCGCCAGCATCGGCAGTTTGGCCACCAGCTCGTCCGTCACCAGATGAAAGCCCCGCGAACGGGGCTTCAACATCAGCAGGCACTGCTGCCACATCAGACGTATTCCATAAAGACGCGGGAGGTGAGCTTGGTGATGAGTTCGTAGGGGATGGTGCCAATCTCGTCGGCCACCCGCTCCACCGGCAACCCCTCGCCCCACAGCACCGCCTCGTCACCGGCCTTGTCGGTGGCGCCGGGCCCAAGATCCACCGTGCTCATATCCATGGAGACACGCCCCACCAGCGGCACGATGCGGCCGTTGATCAGCACGGAAGTGCCATTGGGCGCCATGCGCGGATAACCGTCACCGTAGCCGATGGCGATCACCCCGAGCCGAGTATCGCGATCCGACACCCAGTTGGCGCCATAGCCCACCGGCTCGCCCGCCTTGTGATCCCGCACCGCAATCAGCTGGGTCTTCAAGGTCATCACCGGCTGCAGGTCGTAATCGGCCGCCACCGTGTTGGGGAAGGGCGACACGCCATAGAGGATGACGCCAGGGCGAACCCAGTCGCAGTGGGAGTCTGGCCAGGCCAGAATGCCCGCCGAGTTGGCCATGGCCCGGTCACCCGCCAGCGGCGCCGTCAGGCGGCTAAAGAGATCGATCTGCTCGCGGGTAGTGGGCTGCTCCAGCTCATCGGAGCGGCTGAAGTGGGTCATGATGTTGAACGGCTGCACCACGTTCTTGCACTTGCCGAGTCGTTCGATAAAGGCGGGCATCTCGTCGGCACGCACCCCGAGGCGGTGCATGCCGGTGTCGAGCTTGAGCCAGGCCACCACGGGGGCTGGCAGCTCGACCTGCTCCAGCGCTTCGAGCTGCTCCCAGGTGTGAACCGCCGTCTGCAGATTGTTGGCCGCCAGCACCGGCAGATCGTCGGCAGAGAAGAAGCCCTCCAGCAGCACGATGGGTTTGACCACGGCGCAGGAGCGCAGCATCAGCGCCTCTTCGATTCGGGCCACCGCATAGGCATCCGCATCCACCAGGGTGCGGGCGACCGGCAGCAGTCCGTGGCCATAGGCGTTGGCCTTGACCACAGCGATGATCTTACAAGCGGGAGCGTGGCGCTTGACCACGGCGAGGTTGTGGCGCAAGGCCGCAGTGTTGATTTGGGCAGTAGCCGCTTTCATGGTTTTCCCTTACGAGGGCACAAATGGTCTCCCCCTCATCGGGCAGAAGACCGCCACTCACTTATCGTCGTCGAAGGCCGGACCGGCATAATTGTCGAACCGGGAAAACAGGCTCTGACGGGCTGCCTTGCAGTGAATGGCAAGCGGGTCAGAGCGGTGGTGGCAATCCTGACCACAGGATTGCCATGATTGTTACTTATCAATAATCGTCGTCAAACGCCGGACCGGCATAGTTGTCGAACCGGGAGAACTGACCCTGGAAGGTGAGGCGCACTCTTCCGATAGGGCCGTTACGCTGCTTGCCGATGATAATCTCGGCAATCCCCTTGTCCGGACTGTCATCGTGATAAACCTCATCACGATAGATAAACATGATCAAATCCGCATCCTGCTCGATGGAGCCAGATTCACGAAGGTCAGAGTTGACCGGGCGCTTGTCGGCCCGCTGTTCCAGGCTTCGGTTGAGCTGGGAGAGCGCCACCACAGGGCACTGCAGCTCTTTCGCCAGCGCCTTGAGGGAACGGGAGATCTCGCCGATCTCCAGGGTCCGGTTATCGGAGAGCGCTGGGACCCGCATCAGCTGCAGGTAGTCCACCATGATCATGGATAGGCCGCCATGCTCGCGCGCCACCCGACGGGCACGGGAACGTACATCGGTCGGGGTGAGGCCGGAGGCGTCATCGATATACATCTTGCCCTTCTCCAGCAGCAATCCCATGGTGGAGGAGAGGCGTGCCCAATCCTCGTCGTCGAGCTGACCGGTACGCACCTTGGTCTGGTCGATACGCCCCACAGAGGCAAGCATACGCATGATGATCTGCTCGGAGGGCATCTCCAGCGAGAAGATAAGCACCGGCTTGTCGGCAGTGAGGGCCGCATGCTCGCAGAGGTTCATGGCAAAGGTGGTCTTGCCCATGGAGGGACGGGCAGCCACGATGATCAAGTCCGAACGCTGCAAACCAGCGGTCATCTTGTCGAGATCGTTGTAACCGCTCGATACACCGGTCACCCCGTTGTGGGGGGTCTTGAACAGCTCTTC
The DNA here is from genome assembly GCF_040908445.1 of Aeromonas sp. R10-2. Taxonomy (NCBI): domain Bacteria; kingdom Pseudomonadati; phylum Pseudomonadota; class Gammaproteobacteria; order Aeromonadales; family Aeromonadaceae; genus Aeromonas; species Aeromonas sp. R10-2. Next base: position 35,529 of record NZ_JBFODS010000097.1, read on the forward strand.
AATCTTGTCGACGGTCTGCTCGAGGATGAGCTTCAGGGGCTGGGGCCCCTCGTTGGCGCTGGTGCGCTGCTCGGCAATCTTGAATACCTTGCTCTCGGCAAGATCCAGCAGATCGCCGGAGGTACGGCCCTGTGGCTCGTAGCCTGCTTCGACTATCTCGTTGGCGACCGAGATCATTTCCCGTACGACCGCCCGCTCGCGCACGATTTCGGCGTAGGCGTTGATGTTGGCGGCACTCGGGGTGTTCTTGGCGATCTCCACCAGGTAGGCGAAGCCACCCGCCTCTTCCAGCTGTTCGGAGCGTTCCAGCTCCTCCTGCAGGGTGATGAGGTCGATGGGGTTGCCCGCGTTGGAGAGGCGGGTCATGGCCTGGAAGATCAACCGGTGCGGACGGCTGTAGAAATCCTGATCGATAACCCGTTCGGCAACCCGATCCCAGGCATCGTTATCCAGCATCAGGCCGCCCAGTACGGACTGTTCGGCCTCAAAAGAGTGGGGAGGAACTTTCAGCTGTTGTGTCTTGGCGTCTTTTTTCGCCGTCACTTGCTCTGCCATACACATAAAAACCGCAGCGGGAAGGGGACGGGAATTTTACAAAAGAAAGCCAACTACGGCGAGCCCTATCTGGCGGCTCATACCATCATAAAGGGCCAAACCAGAGTCTGCTCTACCTTGACCATTTTGATTTTGCTTCGCATTTTGCGCTCCTTGCGACTCAATCTTCTGCTTTTCATCCGGTTTACTCCTCTTGTTTGACGCCGCATCGCGGCTACCTCGTTCATGAATAATTCATGCCAGAGGTGATATTGATGAATACAAGCTGCGACACAATTAGGGACAGGCAGCCTGCCATGCGCCTTGCTGAGCTTGCCAAAGCAGAGCATGCCCCACCCACAGACGAGAGTGAAAAGAGTCAAAATGAAAAAGATGCTGACCCTGTTTGCCGTGATCCTGGCCATTGGCCTGGGGGCACCTCACGCCGAAGCCAAGAAATTTGGCGGCGGCAAATCCTTTGGTAAAAGTTACAAAACTGCGCCGGCCCAGCCTGCGGCCAAACCGGTCGACAACAAGAATCCGACACTGAATGCCCAGACTCCGCCGAAAAAGAGCGGCATGATGGGTGGCCTGCTGGGCGGCCTGCTGGCTGGCGGCCTGTTTGCCTACCTGCTGGGCAGCGGTGCCTTTGAAGGTCTGCAAGGAATGGACTTCCTGCTGATCGCCCTGCTGGCGCTGGGGGCAGTCTTCCTGATCCGTACCCTGCGCAAGGGCAAGGTCGCGACGCCACAGCCACAACAGGCGGCCTATGCGGGCTATCAGCCACCGCAATCCGCGGCCACGCAGCAGTTTGAGCAGAGCAACAGCGCACCGCAAGCCACCGGCTTTGCCGACAGCGACGTGCCGTTCCGCCTGCCGCCAGGCTTTGACATGAACAGCTTCCTGGCCGGTGCCCGTGATCACTATCGCACCCTGCAAGAGGCATGGAACAAGAACGATCTGGAAAAGGTGCGCGAGTACGTCAGCCCCGAGCTGTTTGAGCAGCTCAAAACCGAGCGCGCCGAACTGACTGGCGACCAGCATACGGAAGTAATGTATGTGGATACCCAGCTGGTACGCGCCGACTACGGCAGCGACTGGGCTCAGGTGAGCGTACGCTTCAGCGGCCGCTACATGGACCGTCAGGAGCAGGTCGAAGAAGACATCAAAGAGGTGTGGCACCTCGAGCGCGATCTGGCCAAGAACAATGCCCCCTGGCATATCGTCGGTATCGAGCAGCTGTAAGGCTTCGCGCCTATCAGTTAGTCACTAGGCAATAGCCAGTCAGTTAAGCCTGACTGGCTATTTTTTTATGGGCACAACGAGACCAAATAGAGACTGACGCTGGCTCGTTATAGCTGTTGGGGCATGAAGTAACTTGGTCATATTGTGCTGATGATGACACCTATTTGATGACTCGTTTGAAGATGACGTTTGCTCTACGCACAAAAGCCCCATCGCGGAACCGAGAGGGAATAATGTTGAGCATTAACCAAAAATAAGCGCCCCTGTTAGCTTGGGAAAAGCCGCGAGCCTATTTGACAGACATAAAAAATCCGAAGCCAGAACAACCGGCTTCGGATTTCATCATCCAAGGAGGAGCAATTAATGAGCATTAATTGCTCGGTATGACTCCTACGGCAGATTTCTTATCATCGGCATGGCCGTGATCAGTGGTGATGGCCCTTGCCACCACAACCGCCGCCACCGCAGCAGCCGCCGTGACCATGGTCATCACCGTGGTCGTGGCCATGATCGTGACCGTGGCCAGCACCGCCACAGCAACCGCCCTGGCCGTGATCCTCATCATGGTCGTGACCATGACCGCCACAGCAGCCGCCGTGATCGTGGTCATGACCGTGATCGTGACCGCAACCACCGGCACCGTGAACGTGGCCGTGAGCCAGCTCTTCGGCAGTGGCAGCACGCACGTCCTTGATCTCGACCTTGAAGCCCAGAGTCACACCAGCCAGCGGATGGTTGCCATCCACTTTGACGAACTCTTCGGACACTTCAACCACGGTCACCGGACGGTGGCCATCGTCGGTTTCAGCCACAAAAGTATCCCCTTCGGAGACTTCCATGCCGTCGAACAGCTCGCCCGGTACTTCTTGTACCAGGGTCTCATCATATTCGCCGTAGGCCTGGCTCGGTGCCAGAGTCACTTCGAAGGCTTCACCTACCGCGCGACCTTCCAGCTCGGCTTCCAGGCCTGAGACCAGGTAACGGGTGCCGTGCAGATAGACCAGCGGCTCTTTGCCGACAGTGCTGTCGATGACTTCACCGTGCTCGTCGGTGACTGTGTATTCCAGCGTAACCACGCTCAGAGGAGCTACTTTCATGTCAGGATCCTGCGGATAGAAAAAAACGGGCTCAGAATACCCTAAAAAGCGGGCCGCGCATATGCCGTGCGGCGCCACTGAGTGACGAAAAAAACGGCAACAGCGTCAGCAAGGAGACCCGCATTCCACCCGCCGTTCCCTTATCAGGGGCGAAACACCCCGATCACCTCTTCCGCCTCGCGAGTCTGCTTGTCGACCTCGGCAGGCGTTTGTACCTGGGTATCGCCACAGGCGACACAGGTCACCTTCTCGACTCCATGCTCCAGATACAGCATCATGTTGTCCAACTTGCCGCACGCCGGGCAGACTGCACCGGCAATGAAGCGTTTTTTACGTCTGGTTTCCATATTTGTTACCTCCAGGCAGCATCATATCAGGGTTTTTACATGCATCACGCCATCGAGTATCACCATTTTTCCTGCCAGGGCCTGCACGCCGGCAACCGCAAACGAACTCCGGTCGGGCAGCTGTTGCGGATCACCCGGGGCGCCGCGCTGCTGAGACTGGGCCAACATGAGCTGTTGCTGCCGGCAGGCAGCAGCTTCTGGCTCTGCGCCGATGCCCTCGCGGCCTTCAGCCCCCTCAGCGGTTGCGAGTACGATCAGCTGAATGTCTCTTTGCGCGTGGCTCAGCCGCAGCAGGCTGGCTGGCTGCAGACCACCCCGCTGCTCGATGCCCTGCTCGACTCGCTGGCCCGGTGGCAACGTCCGAAAGAGTGGCAAGGCGCCTACGGTCAGCGACTGCAGGTGATCCTGGATGAACTGCAACAGTGCGCCATCAGCCAGCAGGGTCACGGTGAGCTGCAAGCCTGCTGGCAAGCGCTGGCCAATGGCCAACCGGAGTCTCTGCAACTGTGGGCACAACAAGCCGATGCGCCGGTGGAAGGGAGTGAATTGCAACAACAGTGGCAACTGCTGCAGGCGCTCAGATTGCTCAAGGGCGGCAGCAAACCCGCGCAGGTGGCCAGCAAGCTGGGTTATGCCGATGAGGCCGCATTGCAAGCTGCCTGCCAGCAGTGGGGCGCTGGCGAGGATGGCGATCAATAACCGGACGCCGATGTGAGTGCGCCAACGAAATTGGCTGAATGAGTCCAGTTTTTTGCCAGATGGTCGTTAACAAGGAAGGGCCATTCCCCCCGTAATCCTTTATGCTAGAGGCCTGAAGTGACTGCCAACGTTTCGACCAACAGGACATCTGCCATGACGAGCAAAGCCAATCAATCACAGGGCATGTTGCTGTTTCACCTTTCAGCCAAACAATCCTTTGCCATCGGTACCCTCAAGGTGAAGGAGATAGTGCCCTACACCCAGCTGACGGCAATGCCCCACTCGCACCCGACCGTGTTGGGAGCTGCCAATATGCGCGGCTCCACCATTCCGGTGATCGACATGGCGATGGCGGTGGGCTATCGCCCCATCAGCAAGGAGGAGATGCCCCACTGCTTCATCATCATTACCGACTGCCGCCGTACCCTGGTGGGCTTTCTGGTACGGGGCATCGACAAGATCACCGAGTGCAACTGGCGCGATATCGAATCGCCCCCCGCCTCACTCGGCCACAATGTCTTCGTAACCGGCGTGACCCGGGTCAATGACCAGCTGATCCAGCTGCTGGATGTGGAGCTGATCCTCTCCCGGGTCTATCCGGACGATCCGAGCCACCTCTATCCGGTGCTAACCGATGTGCAGCGGGAACGGATCAAGCCGATGCGGATCCTGCTGGTTGATGACTCTTCGGTCGCCCGCCGTCAGCTGATGGCCGCCCTCGACTACATCAATATCCCCTATGAAGTCTGCACCAATGGCAAGGATGCACTGACCCTGATGCAAACGCGGGCGAGCCAGAAGACCCCCATCGACATTCTGGTGAGCGATATCGAGATGCCGGGGCTTGATGGCTACGAGCTGGCCTTCGAGGTACAGAGCGACAGCAAACTGGCAGGGGCCTACATCATCCTGCACACCTCCCTCTCCAGCGAGATCAGTGTGGAGCGAGCCCATCAGGTGGGTGCTCATGAGGCGCTGACCAAATTCGAAGCCAATGAGCTGATCCAGGCCATGCTGCGCGGTGCCGAACATCACGATCGCCTGCTGAAATAAGCCAATGACTGGCGGGAGGAACACGCCTCCCGTCCTCCTTATCTTCGACCCAGACCGACTGACCCCATGCTGACCGAGAGCCACTTCCACGCCCCCTGGTGGGCACGCAATCCTCATCTGCAGACCATATTGCCCAAATGGCTGCGCCGCCCCCCTGCCCGTTTTGTGGCGGAGCGGTTTGAACTGCAGGATGGGGACTTTGTCGACCTCGCCTGGAGCGGGGAAGTCAGCCTTGATGAACGGCCGCTGATAGTGGTGTTTCACGGGCTGGAGGGAAGCATTCACTCCCACTACGCCAAGGGATTGTTCGCCCACCTGCAGCAAGAGGGCAGAGAGGCCGTGCTGATGCACTTTCGCGGTTGCAGTGGCGAGCCCAATCGCCACCTGCAGGCCTATCACTCCGGCGCCATCGGTGATGCGCAGGAGCTGATTGCCGAGCTGAGCCAGCGCTTCCCGGGCAAACCGCTGATCGCCATCGGCTTTTCACTGGGTGGCAATATGCTGGTCAATCTGCTGGCGCGGGGCTGTCCTGCGGCATTGAAAGCGGCGGTGGTGGTCTCGGCCCCGCTGCAACTGGCGAGCTGCGCCGAGCGGGTCAATCAGGGCTTCTCGAAGGTCTATCAGAACTATCTGCTGCGCACCATGCGCCGCAACCTGCTCAACAAAATCAGCCAGCAGCAGAAAGCGAGTGAACGCTGGCAACCTCGACAAGTGGAGCAGATTGCCACCCTGCGCGATTTTGACGAGCTGGTTACCGCGCCGCTGCATGGCTTTCACAGCGCCAACCACTACTACCAGAGCTGCTCGGGACTACCGCTGCTGGCTCAAATCCCCATCCCTACCCTTATCCTGCACGCCGCCGACGATCCCTTTATGTCACACGCGGTCATTCCCCGGCCAGAGCAACTCTCGCCCACGGTGCGCTATGAGCTGAGCCAGCGCGGCGGCCATGTCGGCTTTCTGCACGGCACGCCCTGGCGGCCACGGTTTTGGCTGGATGAACGGATCAGTCGCTGGATTGCCGAACAGAGTCACTCTGCAACACAGAACTGATTGCGTCCCAACTCCTTGGCCCGATAGAGCGCCTGATCGGCCCGCTCCAGCAACTGGCTCGCCCCTTCGCCGGAGACATTGCTGGCAATCCCCTGACTCACCGTCACCCAGGGGGCAACATCGGACGCCAGATGCTCCAGCTGCAGGCTGGCCAGGCCATCTTGCAGCCGCTGCGCCACGCTGGCCGCCGCCTGACGGTCGGTATTGAGCAGCAGCAGCACAAACTCTTCCCCGCCATAGCGGGCAACCAGATCAGATGGCGTGCGTACCGCACGGTTGAGCGCTTGTGCCACCTCCTTGAGACACATATCTCCCACCTGATGGCCGTAGTGGTCGTTGAAGCGCTTGAAATAGTCCACATCGATCAGGATGAGCGATAGCGGAGCGCCGCTCTCCTGGCTATGGGCCAACGCGCGATCCAACTCGATATTGAAATGCCGCCGGTTGGCGACACCGGTCAGAGGATCTTGCTTGGCGAGCTGATCAAGTTGGCGTAGCAGCGTCAGATTTTCATGCTCCCGCATGATCGCCAACTCAAACCAGCGGTGCAGCATGCGGCGGCCGACCTCCAGCGCAATCACGCCAAACAACACGCCAAGCAGGTAGATCTGGGGAAAATCGACGCGTAAAAAGAGTTCCAACCCCACACCCACCGTCATCGGGCCCAAGAGATAGCCATAAAAAACCTTGCGATCGGGATAAAACGCGATGAGCGCAGCCAGCAGGTTGAGCCGCATGATCCCGTTGGCATAGCTGACCCCTCCCCGCAGCTCCACCTGACCAATCGTATAGATATGCAGCGTCCAGAGTCCGCCCCATAGCACCATCACCAGTGCAGCCATCCGTAACCAGAGGCGATCCTGCATATGGTCACAAAACAGGCTGACAACAGGTAGCAGCAATAGCACCACCATGACCAGGGCCAGCTCACTCTGAAAGCGCCAGGGCAAGCTGTCATCACTGGCGAGCCCGACCTGACTGTAAACCTCGTAGCGTATTGAAAGAAACAACACCACCAGCCAGTTCAACAACCAGAACCACACCATGCCTCGGGCAATCGCCTCTCGACGTGCGCTGTCCAGATGCTCAGTCAGGGTTAACGGCGCGCTGCGCTGCGCTTCAGACAACATCTCTCAGACTCCGGTGAAAAGGTAAAAAGTGATTGCATTCGCGGGATTCAACACAACAATAGCCTGACGATCACCTCTTTTGCTGTGAGACCTTTAAATGATCATTCCCTGGCAAGAACTGGACGGCGACACCCTGACCAACCTGATCGAACACTTTGTGTTGCAGGAAGGAACCGAATATGGAGAGCAGGATGTCCCGCTTGGCGTCAAAGTCGATGCAGTGAGAGAACAATTACAGCAAGGCAAAGCTGTCATCGTCTATAGCGAGCTGCACGAATCGGTGAATATCGTGATGAAAGACCGCTTCATCGAGCAGTCTTGACCCAACCGCAATCCGGACCTTATAACGGAATTCCCAAGGAAGAGAGAATCCCATGTCGGCCAAGCACCCCATTATTGCTGTTACCGGTTCGTCCGGTGCCGGCACCTCCACCTCCACCAACGCATTTCGCTCCATGTTCCATCAACTGGGATATACCGCGGCTGTGGTGGAAGGTGACAGTTTTCACCGCTACACCCGACCGGAAATGGATGTAGCGATCCGCAAGGCGCGCGAACAGGGGCGCCACATCAGCTATTTTGGCCCTGAGGCCAATGACTTCGGCCTGCTGGAGAGCTTTTTTCAGGGCTATGGGCAGGATGGTAATGGCCAGTATCGCCGCTACCTGCACAGCTTTGACGAGGCAGTGCCCTTCAACCAGATGCCCGGCACCTTTACCCCCTGGCAGCATCTGCCCAGCAATACCGATCTGCTGTTTTATGAAGGGCTGCACGGCGGTGTGGTCACCGAGGATCACAATGTGGCGCGCCACGTGGATTTTCTGATAGGCGTGGTACCCATCGTCAACCTGGAGTGGATCCAGAAGCTGATCCGCGATACCTCGGAGCGAGGGCATTCCCGCGAGGCGGTGACCGACTCCATCGTTCGCTCCATGGATGACTACATCAACTTCATCACCCCGCAGTTCTCGCGCACCCATATCAACTTCCAGCGAGTACCGACGGTGGATACCTCCAACCCCTTCAGCGCCAAGGTGATCCCGAGTCTGGACGAGAGTATGCTGGTGATCCGGTTTCGCGGTATCAAGCAGGTGGATTTCCCCTACCTGCTGTCGATGATCGATGGTTCATTCATGTCGCGGATGAACACCATAGTGGTGCCGGGCGGCAAGATGGGCTTTGCGATGGAGCTGATCCTGCGCCCGCTCATCCAGCAATTGATCGAAACCGGCAAAATAACCTGATTCAAAGGAGTTCACGATGCGGCTTGCTTATCTCTCTGTGGCACTGCTCGCCCTGCTTGGCGGTTGCAGCAGCGGGCCGGCGGCCCCCACGCTGGAGTCCGGCACCATGCTGGTTCGCCCGATGGGCAACTGGACCTATGGTGCAACCCCGCGCTACGCCCTGGCCGAACAGTATCAATTTGCCGGTGAGTTGGCGGAAGGGTGGCTGGAGCCGATGCAGCAGGCGGTAAGCCGGGAGCTCAATGGCAAGGGATGGCAAAGCGCACCGCTCGACGAGGCGGATCTGTGGGTCGCCATCTGCGTCGCGGGCGGCAAGGATATGAGTGACGGCGAGATTTTCGCGCGCCTTGGCATGACACCCGGGGTATATGCCTCGGCCAACCAGCGCAAAGGGTCGCTGGCCATCGTGCTGCTCGATCGCAAAACCCAGAAAGCGGTCTGGAGCAGCATCATCCAGCTGACCAGCGACGTGAGCATTGCAGACAGCCAGCGTCAGGCACTCAGCCAGCAGCTCGCGGCCGAGCTGCTCAATCGCGTCCCCACCAACTAACGCTTGTTTAGTGATAATGGATGGATAGAAAAACGGCTTGCCTCCCGGCAAGCCGTTTTTTTTGTGGTCTCAACCTCTTGCCCCAATCCGGCCTTGGCCAGACCCGGACATAAAGCTGCACACCTTCAGCTATCTGTGGTCACTTATTTAAGCGTACAGGTCAGCAGTGTGACCCCTTTCTGAGTGAGGAGGGCTTGTTTCTCCTGATTCCAGAAAGTGGTGACGCTGTCGGAATATTTGGCGCCAGATTCAGACTCAACGCGCGCCAGCTTGTGGTAAACCCCGGCATAGGGGAACTGCACCATGTCAGCCTGGGCATCATAGGTAACGGCCAGCATCTCTTCGCCACACTGGTATTGGCTGTATTGATACTGGGTAGGTTGCGGGCTGCTGCACGCCGCCAGGCCCAAAAGGGGAAGCAGAGCGATCAATTTTTTCATTGCACTTTCCTTATGTGATGGCTTTATGTCATGGCCTTGTGCAGTGGCCTTACGTAACGGCCTTATGCCAGGGTACCAACGAAACTATCGTTATCAAGCTTCAACAATTTGATAACTATGGGTAATTTGTACCGCTTTTTCCAACATCAGGGAAACAGAACAGTATTTTTCCATCGACAGCTCGACCGCTCTGGCCACCTGTTTCTCTGCCAATCCCTTGCCTGTCACCACGAAGTGCAGATTAATCTTTTCGAAAACCCGGGGCACGCTATCGACCCGTTCGCCACTGACATCGACATGGCATGCGGTCACCGACTGGCGCGCTTTTTCGAGGATGGAGACCACATCAATGGAGCTGCAGCCACCGACCGCCAGCAGGATCATCTCCATCGGGCTGGCCCCCTCACCGGGGTTGGCACCATCCAGGATCACCTTGTGACCGGATTCACTCTCACCCACAAACTTCATCCCTTCCACCCAGCTGACCTTGGCTTTCATCTCGCACTCTCTCCTGTTAATCATGATGATGGATCCCTAGCATAACCCAGTCGCTTATCTCTGCCGAACAGGGGGAGTTGGGATGGAAATAGATCAAAATCAACATCTCCGACCTCTATCTTCCCTAGAATGGCCGAAGCGGCGCAGCAGGCATTACTCAAAGGGCTCTGTCAAAAGCCCGCAAAGCCTTGTCAGCACAGGCAAAGGCTCTTATCCTACTGCGACCAATACAAGGAATGGCAAGATTGGCAGCTTGCCCGGACGCACAAGTCCATAAAAAGACACTACAGAGGAATTCTCATGGTCATTGGCAAACCGCAAAGCGATCCCACCCTGGAATGGTTCTTGTCGCACTGCCACATTCATAAGTATCCCGCCAAGAGCACCCTGATCCATGCGGGTGAAAAAGCGGAGACCCTCTACTACATCGTCAAGGGCACTGTGGCCGTCTTGATCAAGGACGATGAGGGCAAAGAGATGATCCTCTCCTATCTGAACCAGGGCGATTTCCTGGGCGAGATGGGGATGTTCGAGGAGAACGAGAACCCCGAGCGCTCCGCCTGGGTTCGCGCCAAAGGCTCTTGCGAAGTGGCAGAGATCTCCTACAAGAAGTTCCGCCAGCTGATCCAGGTCAACCCGGACATTCTGATGCGTCTCTCTGGCCAGATGGCCAAGCGCCTGCAACACACCAGCCAGAAAGTGGGTAACCTCGCCTTCCTGGATGTGACCGGCCGGATCGCCCAGACCCTGCTCAACCTGGCCAAACAGCCGGATGCCATGACCCACCCGGATGGCATGCAGATCAAGATCACCCGTCAGGAGATCGGCCAGATCGTCGGCTGCTCTCGTGAAACCGTGGGCCGCATCCTGAAGATGCTGGAAGAGCAGGAGCTCATCTCTGCCCACGGCAAGACCATTGTGGTATTTGGCACTCGCTGATGACCCGTCCGCAGGCCTGACTGAGGCCTTGGGATAAAAAAGGCTGCTACGGCAGCCTTTTTTGATCCTCTCCCCTATAATCCCGAACGCCCTTCACTGTTCCGGCATTCGCCCAGAGAGTTACTATGCACCTTCAATGTCCCCGCTGCCGCAGTCCGCTCCATCTTCATGAAGCCTCCCAGGGGCGCTATTGCGACAACAAGCATCACTTCGATCCGGCTCCGGAAGGTTATCTGGATCTCATCCCCGGCAAGAAAAACCCCAAAGACAGCGACAGCCGTGCCCTGATGCGCGCCAAGCACCATTTCCTGGAAGCCGGCCACCAACTGCCGCTGGTCGAGGCCATGGCCTCCCTGCTCTCTCCCCTTGCCCCGCAAGAGCTGATCCATCTTGGGTGCGGTGAAGGCTACTACTGCCGCGCGCTGGCAGAGCGTCTACCCGGCTGGCAGTTTGCTGGGGTTGATATCGCCAAGAACACCATCTTTGCCGCCAAAAAAGCGCAGCCGGACGGCCAGTTTGTCATTGCCGATCCCGCTCGCGCGCCGTTGCAACCGGGTTCTGCTCAGGTGCTGCTGGTCAACGATCTCAAGGTCAAGACCGAACAGCTGGTCAGCTGGCTGGCCCCCGGTGGCTATCTGCTCTATCTGCAGCCAGGCCCGCGCCATCAGTGGCAACTGCGGGTCAGCCTCAATCCGGTGAGCATGGAACACCCCCTCAGCTGGCCAACCCTCGGCGGCCTCAATTCGGTGGCTCAACAGCGCTGCCAGTTCAGCCTCACCATGGATCAGGCCATGCGCAGCTTTATTCTGGAGACCAGCCGTCTTGGCTGGCGGGCAACCGGTGAGCAGCGTCACGCTTTCGCTCAACAAGGCCCGAATGAACTGGAACAGGATCTGCTGCTGACCCTGTGGCAAAAGCCCATCTGATCACTGGGGGGGAGCCTTGCAAGGCTCCCCACGTTTTTTCCCCGCCCCCATTCTCCCCTGCGTGATCTAGCTCACAACTTGAGCCATCGACCTTGTTGCTCAGAACAGCCTTGATGTCAAAAAAGTCACTAGAAAATAATTCATTGAATTTAATCTCTTTTTATCTTGTCAAAAACCGTCACACCCAGTTTTGATAACGACCTTGTCACCTCAATTAAACAACGATGGATTCAGGCCCAGTCAAGGTTGGGACGCCTACCGTGTGGCTATCGGACCATTTCCGATTTCACAGAACCGACAACAAGTTCGGAAGTGTTTACATCAGAGGAATAACGCATATAGAAGAAGTCTGCACTGACTATTGCCATCTCCAGCCTGCTGCTGGCGAGCGGCGCCCATGCTGCTACCGTTTACAACCAGAACGATACCAAGCTGGAAATCGGCGGCCGTGCACAAGGTGCTTACTACGGTACTGACGACAACGGTTCCGAAGGTGACCAGAGCTACTTCCGTCTGCACGTTGCTGGCGAGACCAAGATTGCTCCCGAGATGAAGGCGTTCGGCTTTGCCGAGTACAACCTGCCGACTTCCGGTTCTGACAACGACGAGCTGCGTTATGCCTATGCCGGCATCAAGCACGACCGTTTCGGCGCATTCAGCTATGGTCGTCAGGATGGCCTCTTCACCAAGGCCGTCAACAACTATACCGACGTCCTGCCTGAGTGGGGCGGTGACGGCCTGGGCAAAGATACCGAAGTATTCGGCACCGGCCGTACCAACGGTCTGGCCCAGTACATCTATAACTACCAGGGGCTTACTCTGGGTGCCCAGTTCACTGGTAACAATGATCCGCAGAATGCAGATCGTTCCAACTTCAAAGATGTAAATGGCCAAACTACTTGGAACAAGAAAGGTTCCAAAGAAGGCTTCGCAGTTTCTGCCAACTACGATTTCGATATGGGCCTGAGCCTGGGTGCTGCCTATAACCAGGCTGGCAAGACCGACGAGCAAGCTCGCTATGCCGCCTTCGGTGGCGACAAGGATGCCAAGCTGATAGGCTTCGGTGCCAAATATGCAACTGGCGACCTCTACCTGGCTGCAACCTACTCCCACGGTGAAGACCACCTGTTCGTCAAGAACGGTTACGCCGAGAAGATGGATGGCTACGAAGCCGTTGCCCAGTACGCCATCGGCAAGTTCAAGCCTTCTCTGGCCTACCTGCGCACTGACGTGAAAGACTCCGCTCACGGTATCGATGATACCTACACCGAGTACGTATCTATCGGTGCCTGGTACAACTTCACCGAGAACTTCAACGCCTACGTTGATTACAAGCTGAACCTGCTGGACTCCGTAAATGGCAAGTCCACCAACTCTCTGGGCCAGAACACCGACGACGTAGTCGCGGTTGCCCTGCAGTACAACTTCTAAGTAATTGGAAGTCAGTTATACCCTGTGATACCAATGTCTACTGTTTGAATTACTTCCGGCCGCTCTGCGGCCGGTTTTTTTATTGCGCCTTTTCAGTACCTTGCATATAACTATCGAGCGGATTGATGGCAATATCCGCGTCGTTGACAGGGAGTGACAAGGAGATATTCACGGATGAGACAAGCGCGCGGGAACATAGACTGGCAACGCGGGTGGCTGTTGTTGCCACTGCTGTTGATATCGCTCATCTGGAGCAGCACGGCAGATGCCAGCTGGGATCAGAGCCTCTATCGTCAGCTGGGTCTGACCGGCAAGCTGGATAAACAGACCTTTCGTCAGGCACTCAACAGTTATCAAACCGTGCGCCACAAACGCAAACCCATTCTCACCATCATCGATTACAGCAAGCCATCCACCCAGCGCAGACTGTTTGTCATCGATATGAAACGCCACAAGCTGCTTTATCACACCTGGGTCAGCCATGGCCGCAACTCAGGTGAACTGGCCGCAAAACACTTTTCCAACCAGCTCAACTCCCGCCAAAGTTCCCTCGGCGTCTATCGCACTGCAGAAACCTATCTGGGCAAGCATGGCTACTCCCTGCGGCTGGACGGGCTCAGCCCCGGGGTAATCCCCCCATTTTTAGGAGCATTCAAAAGTAGAGGTCATGCAGCCTTTGCCAGATGCTGTTTCGGTGTGTAGCCATCTAGCGCCATATTGGGCCGTTCATGGTTATAAACCCACAGCCATTGCGTTGCAAATTCTTGTAGTTCCTCCAGTGTGCCAAACAGGTGATGAGCCAACCAATCGTAACGCACCGTTCTGTTAAACCGCTCTATGTACGCGTTCTGCTGGGGATTGCCAGGTTGGATATACCCCAAGGTGATCCCCTGTTTCATCGCCCACTCCTTGAGCTCCTCGCTGATATATTCCGGGCCATTATCACACCGGATCATCGCTGGTTTGCCACGCCACTCGATCACCTGCTCCAGGGCTCGCTTGACCCGCGAGGCAGGCAATGAAAAATCAACCTCTATGCACAGCGCCTCGCGATTAAAGTCATCGATCACATTAAACAGTCGCACCGACCGACCATCACTGAGCTGGTCATGCATAAAATCCATCGACCAGCACTGATTGGGCTTGTCTGGCACGGCCAATGCGTCCGGCTTTTCACGCACCAATCGCTTCTTGGGTTTGATCCGCATGTTCAGTTCAAGCTCCCGATAAATCCGGTAGACCCGCTTATGGTTCCAGCCAAACCCTTTGACATTGCGTAGATAGAGGAAGCAGAGGCCAAAGCCCCAATTACGCTGGCTGTCGGTGATACGCAGCAACCAATCCGCAATAAGCAGGTTTTCATCGGCAAGCACGGGTTGATAGCGATAACAGCCTTCGCTGACCTTGAAGATGTTGCAGGCTAGCCTGATTGAGATAGCAAAGTGTGAAATCGCTTTGGTAGCCATCTCCCTGCGGGCAGATGGCGTTACCACTTTTTTGCCATGGCCTCGGCGATGATCTCGGCCTTGAGGCGCTCCTCGGCATACATTTTCTTGAGGCGACGATTTTCCTCTTCCAGCTCTTTGAGGCGAGCCATGAGGGAGGCGTCCATGCCACCGAATTTGGAGCGCCACTTGTAGAAAGTAGCGGAGCTGATGCCATGCTCACGG